>NZ_JBQRKO010000019.1:0-109265 GCF_052318935.1 Niallia sp. 01092
AGTTTTGTAGAAACACTTTATTGTTTCTAAATCCATTTTTTACAATTATAATAATCTTGAACAAATCTATTTAAAATCTAGGAGGAAACCATGAAGCGCATATTATGTCTATTATCTGCTGTTATGATTGGATTAAGTTTTTCACCTGCTGCAACTTTTGCAATCGAATCTGATGACAAAGATTTAGAACTATTTTTACAAGATATTGGCTGGGATAAACAAGATTACATAGATTATTTAAAAAGCAAAGATTGGAATTTAGAAGAGTTTGAATCTACTGATGACCTAGGCACCCCTATTACGGAAGAATCTATTCAACCTGTCCTCGAGTAGTTCGGATTAGACCGGGAAAAGTTAAATGCTCTTCTTGTTGAAAACGGGGATTTAGAAGAGGGAGAAGATGTATTAGAAGGTACATCCATCCTTTTTAGCGAAGAACTATCTGATTATGTCGACTTTTACTTAAACGGCTCAGAAGGTACTCCGATTGATGATAACAATCTGCAAAAACTTTTAGATACGTATGGCTACAAGTCCAAAGATGAGTTAGAGAAGTTTTTACAAGAACAAAGTGATTCGATAGAAAACTATCAATTCATCGAAGACCTTGAGTATACCGTGGATTATTATCAAAATGGCGGTGGTGACATCGACGAGGAGATGTCAAATCTATTAAATGCAGTCCAATTATCAAAAGAAGAGAAAGAGGAACTATCTGCACATTTTGAAAAGCTTGTTGGAGAAGATCCAGCTTTCATAGAGAAGTTGACAGCACTTGGCGATCGAATGATGGCCTTTGAAAACTTTGATTCTGCTAATGACCTATCCGCTGAACAAATTGCCGAACTTCTAGACATATCAAACAGCATGCTTCATCTTTTACAAGTAAATACAAAATACTATCTTGTACAAGATGGGGAGAAAAAGCCAGTATCTTTTGATTCGTTAATGACCATGACCACTACAAAAGGCGCTGACTTATTAATTGAAATATACAACAACCAAGGAGATTTCCTTGCTGATGTTTTGTTGACTGCCGATATGTTTAAATCCGAACTCATAAAAGAAACAGGAAATGACATAAAGGAAGTGGAGAAAGTAGTATCACATACTCCTGCAAAGGCGAAAACACTTGTTGTTAAAACAGTCAAAGGAGGCAAACTTCCAAATACAGCTTCCGATTACCTGCAAAACACTTTAGTTGGATTAGCATTTGTTTTCATTGGCATCGTTCTATTTCGCCGTATTCTGATTAAAGGAATGTAAAAATGAGAGCAAATAAAAAGAAGATTAGAAGCAAAAAAAGAAGACGTTTTCTGCTTCTTTCTCTATCTGCAGCAATCATTTTGTTTGGAATTTGGTTTAGCGGCACAAATGCTTATACTTTTTTAAAGGGCTACTTCCTTTTTAAAACAGGGCAAGTACACGCTGATGCTGACAAAAAACAACCGAATGAAAAGGTGGAGAAAAAACAGAAAGAAGAAAAAGAACAAGCTTCCCTTTATCCTGAAAGCCCTAAAAAAGGAGAAAACGTCGGGGAGCTGATTATTCCAAAGCTTAATGCTAACCTCCCTATTTTTCATGGAACAGATGAAGAGGAGCTGGAAAAAGGCGTCGGCCATTTTGCAGGAAGTGTTTTACCAGGGGAAAAAGACAATTCTGTGCTTTCAGGCCACCGAGATACCGTCTTTCGAAAACTTGGAGAAGTTGGCAAGGGAGACCTTTTAACGGTAAAAACCTCTGCTGGTGAATTTACGTATAAAGTGAAAAAAGTACGGATTGTCGATAAGGATGATCGAACAGTCATCGTGCCAAAACCAAAAGCGACGCTGACCGTTTCAACCTGCTATCCGTTTAACTTTATCGGAGATGCACCAAGGCGCTATATCCTTGTTGCCGATTTAGTTTCTTCGGAATTGGCTGAAGAGTAGCTGAGTATTATTAAAAAACGTGTCACTTCATTCCAATATGACACGTTTTTTTTTTATCGGAATGCATTCGTTTTAACAAACATTTATTTATTATCTCTACGATAAAGATCCCGACTTTTATATCCTTTCCCTAATATCATCTTCATTTCCTCGCGCCGTTTTTCTTTTGTCGCCTCTTGTTTAGCGCTGTACACATAACGAGCCCAATCTTTACGGTAACCTGGTGTAAGGGATTGATACAATGTCAGCAGCTCGGGAATATCTTGCAAATCTTTTTCTATATGCGGTATTAACTCTATATAATCATCTACACATTGACTTGGTGTTGTTGACTTTTTATGTCGATTTTTGCTATCTTCTTTCAAACCGACAACCGTAAAAACTTCATCCAGTCCTACCATTCGCGCAAATTTTATGTTGCTTGTCCCAACATACCCATCTTCATCTGCACCTAGACCAACTAATAATTCATCACGATGAATAAACGTTGGATATACTTTATTCCCCTTTTTTGGATACGCTGCGAATAAATAGCCATTTTTATTTAGATAGTTTTTTTCAATAACCTTGTTTACAAGCTCTTTTAAAGCATCCATCTCTAGTACAAAAGCAAAAATAAGATCATACTGCTCGTTACTGTTTAACTCAACCTCATAATTCGCTAACGTATCTAAATAATCTGCACCTTCTGGTAAATTGAGGACCGCTGCTTTTTCATATTTTTGCAAATTTAGTTTTTCTACTATTGTTTTCACTTCTACCCCCCCATTCCGTATCCTATCGTTTCTAGTATAAAATTCCTTCTTTTCATTCGCAATTATAAGGGTAAATAATATTAAGATCACTTTTTTATACATAAATTACAAAATACTTTGACATATTAATAAAAATAATGTACATTACCAAATGGACGAACAATTTTATATAAACAGTTTAAAATATTCGTGTTTAGGGAGTGTAAACCATGGAAAATGTGTTTGATTATGAAGATATTCAATTAATTCCTGCAAAATGTATTGTGAATAGCCGTTCTGAATGTGATACAACTGTAACATTAGGTAGACATACATTTAAACTGCCTGTCGTACCTGCAAATATGCAAACTATTATAGACGAAAAGATCGCTATTTATTTAGCGGAAAATGGCTACTTCTATATCATGCATCGTTTTCAGCCTGAAAAGCGTATTTCTTTTATTCAAGATATGCAGTCGCGTGGATTACTCGCTTCTATTAGTGTTGGTGTGAAAGAAGAAGAGTATGGTTTCATTCAACAATTAGCAGAAGAAAATCTTATTCCTGATTACATTACAATCGATATTGCACATGGTCATTCAAATGCTGTCATAAAGATGATTCAGCATATAAAACAATACTTGCCTGAAACCTTTGTTATTGCGGGAAATGTAGGAACGCCAGAAGCAGTAAGAGAGTTAGAACATGCAGGGGCAGATGCAACCAAAGTGGGCATTGGACCAGGTAAAGTATGTATTACAAAAATTAAAACAGGATTTGGAACTGGTGGATGGCAATTAGCAGCATTACGTTGGTGTGCAAAAGCAGCAAGCAAGCCGATTATTGCGGATGGAGGCATTCGTACAAATGGTGATATCGCTAAATCCGTTCGATTTGGTGCTTCTATGGTTATGATTGGTTCGTTATTTGCTGGACATGAAGAATCTCCAGGAGAAACATTTGACACAGATGGAAAGCTTTTTAAAGAATACTTTGGTTCTGCTTCGGAATTCCAAAAAGGCGAAAGAAAAAATGTAGAAGGCAAAAAAATGTTTGTCGAGCACAAAGGTTCCCTGCAAGATACGTTGACAGAAATGGAGCAAGATCTTCAATCCTCTATTTCCTATGCTGGAGGAAATAAATTAGAAGCAATCCGCAACGTTGATTATGTAATTGTTAAAAACTCTATCTTTAATGGAGATAAAGTATATTAAAAACACAAAAGAGGCGTAAAATACTATTTTTTAGTATTTTGCGCCTCTTTCAATCTAAAAAATTCACAAAATTTTCTAAATTTATCTCTTTTATATTAGTGAGATAACATGTATAATACGGATTAACTCCTAGTAACCCTCTTATTACCTCTCACTTAGTATTTTTCCTAATTAAAAAAATTGTATAGAAAGTTGGTTGATATTTCATGAAAGATTTTTCTTATTGTTTATGCGGCAGCGGAAAAGCAAAGGAAGATTGTTGTGAACGTACCCCTCAAACAAAAATCATGCTCCATCCTATTGAAAATTCTCAAGAACGCCAAAAATTTTTAAAGAAAATTCAAATTAGTTCTCATTTTAATATGAGGTTTCGTGCTCTCTTTGAATTTTATGGGGATGATTTAATCGAGTATAAACAAGATCATTTTTCAGATGACCATCGCAATGAATTTCTCCGGATATTCTCCAGTTATATGACCGATTATTTAGAAGATAAAATTCCTTCCTCTTGGAAAAAGTGCAAAACTCCCTTTTGGGAAAAACTAATTTTCCTCTATTTTCCTCTCTCTATCAAAATTACGCCAGAAAAAAAAGAAGCAGAAGCATTTATGTCAGAATTGCAGAAATTTAGCCAATGGCTTGATCATCGTGCCAATACAGGATTCTGTAAGGTAATAGGCAAGTATACAGAAGCATTTAATGATCTTAAAGCTTGTGAACAACTGCTAAACCACCTCTTTTTAAGTACTTTTCCGAACATTCACCAAAAAGATTGGGATTATAATCGTGATTTAGAAAAATTAGAAGAAGAGTTCTCCGAGTTTAAAGATACAAAAGACAGTTTATTTGAAGTAACTAGAATCTTTAGCGACACCATTGTATTAACAGATATACATTCTAAACGCATTTATAACATAAAAGGTTTGCCCCTTGATTTAGTCATACCAGGAATGATTTTACATGGCGTAATAGGTAAAAAGGCAAATAATTTATTTTGGAAATGGCATCACACAGACGGTGTTTATCCGCAAAAAGCGAAAAGATACTTTAGTTTTGTCAGCTGACAATTTATGAGAATCCCTGCAATTATTATGTTGAAAACATTTTTGCAATAATAATTCATAACCGATTAAGGATGTATGGAGTTTAAAAGCACATTTTTAGTATGTAAAAAGAGGCCACGATAAGTTGATCATACCAACTTATCGGACAACCTCTTATTCAACACGTTCAGATGAGTTTGCCGCTACTTGATCGATTGCATCAAATACGACATGTACTTTTATCTCTGGTACTTCTTGTCTAGCATGACCGTTTAACTGAATATAAATTTGCTCAATTTCCTCTCCCGTAAGATCGCCGCGCTTCAGTAATTCTTCGGCAATTTCGTGAACAAAGTTTGACTGTTCTTTTATTAACTTTTTGACTTGATTCATTTGGTCATCTAATAACTTATTAATCTTTGGTCGCAATTGCTTTAAGGCATCGGTATGAGATCCTGTTGTTAGCCAACTGAACAGCTCATCACCCATCCCAACCATACCAATATAAGCTCCAGCTAATTGTGTAGCTTGTTGTAGATCGGAAGTGACACCGTTTAATTTCTTCCCTAGGAATTCCTCTTCAGCGGCACGTGCTGCTAAACAAACTTGAATCTCTGCTAACATTTCACTGTCACTGCGGTTATAGCGCTCTTTCGTCGGTTTTGTTGCTGCAAGCCCGAGCGCACCGCCTCTTCGGATAATCGTCACCTTCCACACTCGTTCGTGAGGCTTTAGCAAGTATTGGGCTACCGCATGGCCAGCTTCATGGTAAGCGACATTTCTTTTCTCATCCTCACTCATGGAACGGAGAGGTTGTTTAAGCCCCCACTCATACGTCTCCATAGCATTACGGAAGTCCTCATAGCTGGCGTCTTGGGCACCTCGTTGATGAGCTATTACGATCGACTCATTAACGATATGTTTGATCTGTGCTGGACTATAGCCAATCGTGTCTAAAGCTACTCGATCCGCAGTAAGGGTAGCATCTCGCTTCACCTTTTTAAGATAATATTGGAAGACATCTACCCTTCCATCATAATCTGGTGTATCGACCCAAAGTTTCCGATCGAAACGACCTGGCCGAAGCAATGCTTGGTCTAGGACATCAGGCAGATTGGTTGCTGCAATGGTCAATACCGCTGGTCGATCTGCCTTTTTACGGCGCAGCCCAACTAAACGGAGCAATTTTGCAATCCTTGAGTTATCGATATTCGGCGGGTCCATTTGTAAAAGGAGCTCATTTAGTAGACCTGTGCCGCCGCCCATGCCGAACATTCCACCAGCTGCACCGCCGCCCGACTGACGCGACATTCCAATGGCGTCGACTTCATCGATAAAAATGATGCACGCACCATACACTTTTGCTAACTTTCTAGCTTTTTTATATAGTCCCATCACTTTTAAGTTTCCGACACCAAAAAACATATTTTGAAAACTTGGAGCTGAAGCATATGCAAATGGGACTTGAGCTTCATTGGCAATAACTTGTGCAAGATAAGACTTACCCGTTCCTGGAGGTCCACAAAGCAGCAATCCACGAATCGCTTCGCCACCCATTTGCTTAAATTCCTTCACACCCTTTAAAAGCGTCACGATCCGTTTTGCATTCTCAACGATTTCAGGATTGCCCCGATAATCATCCCAGGAAGAACCAGTCTCTCCCGGTAAAATCCAATACGTTCGTCCTCGAGCCAAAAACCAAAAGAGTGCTACAAATTGAATAATAATAAACACTACAGCAAAAAGTAATTGCAGCAAAACATTGAGAATGCTTAGTGCGACATTCCAGGCTTTTGGACCTCCCGCCCATAATAATATGCCTAAAGCGGCTAAAATGATGAATCTAATAAGGAAAGTACGCCACTTGATCCAATGAAATCTCTTCATGATCTCACTCCCATTCTGAAAATTTAGTTAATTTTTATGTTAGATCATGTCGAGTGGTGACACATATCTAATATAGTTCGTACATGGACACCCCTATATTAAAAGCACCCAATTTCCTTCCCCTTTTCTTCAAAAATCCCCAATATGAAAAAACCATACCTTCAAGTCATTTTTAAGATTCAGAGATTCAATAATTTCTATATTTTAAAAATAGACTTTCTATTCAGTGAAAAAACACTTACTCTTCATACGTGAATACTTATATTCATATGTATTTCATGCGTACTTTTATGCTAATATCGTCAACCATTCTAGTTTCATAATAAAAAGAATAGCCTCCCCATCATGGTTGTAAATAATTATAGTATACCTAAATTAAAAACGTAAGCGAATTGCTTGATAATGTCAGCATTTTTGTGATAAATCGTTTAATTCATTTTTGGCTCCATCTATGTTCTAAAATGAAGTTTCAAAAGATCCTAGAAACTATTCCAAAACATGTTAAAAAATAGCCACAATTTTCCGAAAAAAATTGTCGGTTTTAGAGTTACTATAATTATAGAAAAATCAGTTTGAAAGGAGAATAGATAATGGGGAAATTTACAATCGTTGAAAAAGATACTTGTATTGCTTGCGCAGCATGTGGGGCAATCGCTCCAGAAATCTTTGATTTTGATGAAGACGGCCTAGCTGAAGTTACCCTTGATAATAATACGGGTACCGCAACAGTAGAAGAAGAAATGTATGATGATTTAATGGAAGCGCAAGATAGCTGCCCAGCACAATCCATTAAAATAGAAGATCAGCCATTTTCATAGAACATTTATGTTGTCTGTTGAAAAAAGTGGGAGCTTGAAAATATGTTTCCTAAAAACTCCCACTCATTTACAAAAATCCGAACCTTCTCTAGTCCATTTCTAAAGTAACTGCTTCTTTTTCGCTGTTCTTCTTCTCTTTTGGTGTATATTGAACATCTGCTTTTAACAATTTTTTCAATAAATCTTTTACAAGAGTTGCTGATTTTACTTTTAACTGTAAATCTTGTGAAGTATTTACTTGATAGTTTCCAGAAGCAATACAAGCCTTTAAATCAGCAACATTATTGCATTCCTGCTCAAAATCATTATATACACTGCCATATTGTAAAAATTGATGTGTATCGCTTCCGCCAACAATCGAAAGACCAACCTTCTCTGCAAACGCGGTTAATTTTTCACGATATGGGTCTAGTCCTTGAGCATATAAATCTTTTCCGTTTAGATCAAAGGCATCTAAGCGGCGGAGCTGTTCTACTTTAAGATGATAGAGCGGCGTGCTTTCTCTAAACGGGTGTGCTCCAATCTTTAATACATGATACTGTTCCGCTATATCCATTAGCATATCAAAAGGGATAAAATTGTCTGCCTTTGTGTTGTTATCTAGTAGTTTTCTAATAGATAAAACATCTTCTCTGCTTCCTATAAGCAGAATATGACCAATCTCTTTCACATCTACTTCAATACCAGGAAAAAGCTTAAATCCTTCTATATCATAATATCCATTTTTATATGTGTAATGCTGTTCAAGATAATCATAAATATCAGTAAAACGTTTTGTATTAAAATGCTCAGTCAATGCCAGCGCTGTTAAGCCACTTGCCTTTGCCTCTTTCATCATCTCTTTGAAATATTCAGGCATAAAATTCGATTTTTTCGAAAATTTTACATGACTATGAAAATCTATTCTCATTATTTTAACTCCCTATAGTTTATTAATATAATTTAGCAAAAGTAAACAAGACCACGACATACAATATAGAAATAGCTAGAAAAAGGTAATCACGAGATTGAAGAGACAGATGTGCAAGCTTGATTTTCTTCACCTCAGGTCGGCTAAACGCATAAAAACTTCCCTTTGTTTCTAACGCTTCCACTGTTGTTCTCGCTCTTTTCGCTGTGCTTAAAAGCAACGGATAAAAGGATAATACGGCAATTTTCGAAAAATAAATAATCGAGCGCCAGTACAAAATACCGTTCTTCTTTGGAGCCTTTCCACGTAATCGAAAAGACAGAAATACATGGTGATACTCTTCTAATAAGCTAGGAAGCATGCGGTATCCGTAAGCGATGCTAAAAGATACTTGCCCCGGCACCCCTATCTTAAGAAGACCATTGCTTAATTTTTCAGGATCCATGGAGCAGAACACTGTAATACTTGCTAAAGAAATAATCGAAAGCTTTAAGGTAAGAATCATAAGCGGCAGAATCGCCTGTAAATTCCCTCCAAAAAACCAAGAGGCAATCAATAGATATCCTCCTTGCCCCAACAATCCTAAGCAGAGGATGATGATAATTAATAGTGATACTCTTGACATAAACGTTGTCACAATCATAAAAACAAACAAACCTACTAAGATAGTTTGATTATGAATAAACCAAGGAGCAACTCCGAAGAATAAATACCAGATAAATAGAGTTCGAGGATCTAACTTGGCTAAAAATGTTTCACTATTTCCATATGCTGTATTTAATAGTTCAATCTTTACCTGTTCTACTGATAGTTTTTCAGACAGTTTCCGAGTATACTCCACTTTCTCTTTCCTCCCTCCTCTTAATCGATTGAACAAAATCATCGACGGTATATGCTAGTGGTGACATATTCAGCCTTCTGCTTAACTCTAATATTTGCGGAGACTTAAGCCCTGCTTTCTCTAGTAACTCAACATTGCTGAATACCGTTTCACGGTTTCCATCATGAATAACCTCACCTTCATGTAAGACGATGATTCTATTCGCCCACTCTGCAACAAGCTGCATATCATGCGTAGCAATAATAACCGCACCTACTTGTTCTTTTAACGAGTCGATTAGTTTCGTGATATGCTTGCGTGTTGCAATATCAAGGTTCGCTGTCGGTTCATCTAACAAAATAACAGACGGATTCATTGCAACTCCTATAGCCAATGAGGCTCTTCTTTGTTGGCCGCCGCTCATTAAACGACTGTCCTTGTCTTGTAATTCTGTCAGTTCAAACTGCTCCAGAACTTTATCTACTGTCTTCTCATACCCAGGAATTTTCCGTGCTTTTAAAAAGAACTCCACATCTTTTCGAACACAATCTTCAATAAACATCTCTTCAGGGTTTTGGTAAATATACGTGACAATATCAGCCAACTTCTCAGGTGAAAAGTGGCGAGTATTCATCCCATGTACCATTACATCCCCTTGTTCTGGTTTAACAAGTCCAGTAAGCAGTCGCATTAATGTTGATTTTCCTGCACCATTATTGCCTACTAGTGCGATTAAGTCCCCTCGATGAATATCCAAGCTGTTTCCCTTTAATATCTTTCTTTTAGAACGGTCGATTATTTTATACGAGAAGCTGACATTTTTTATTTCAAGGATTTTCTCTTCCTTATCCTGAACACGGGTATGTTCACTAGGGAGCTCTTCTTGATGATTATTTACAGGCGACTTAAAAACCTCTTCCGCTTCTTCTAACGTCACCGGCAATTTAACTTTTTAAAAGGTTGTAATTGGTACGCTGCTTGTGTAACCTGCGGTGGATATATTTGGCTCATCATAAGCTCCTCTACCGCTGTTAAGGCATCCTTTGTCTGCCTTTTCCAAACAACTTGACCTTTATTCATTAATACGACTTGACTACAGTAATTAGCGATAAATTCCGTGTGATGCTCAATGACAATAATTGTTTTTCCAAAATCTTGATTGAGCTTTTTTAAAATTTTATATATTTCTTCTGCATGGACAGGATCAAGCTGTGCAATAGGCTCATCAATGATCAAGATTTCAGGATCAAGAGACAGTGCACCAGCTAAGGCAAGCTGATGCTTCTGCCCACCGCTTAGCTGCCAAACGAATTCATTATCATGACCATGAAGACCAACTATTTCTAGCGCACGTTTTCCTCTTTCTTTATAATCAGCATAACCAAAATTAAGTGGTGCAAAGCTAGCATCCTCCAACACACGTGGACTAACAAGCTGATTTTCAAAATCCTGATACACATACCCAACATGATGGGAGAGATCAGCCACCTTATGCTCTGTCGTTAATAACCCATTAACGACGACCTTTCCTGAGAAGTCACCTACATAATAATGAGGAATCAGTCCGTTTAGCAATTTACATAGTGTAGACTTCCCACTGCCATTACTGCCTATAATGGCCATAAAATCGCCTTTATTAATAGTCAAAGAGATATCATTTAAAACTGGTTGATCCTCTCCTGGATATCGAAAGGTAACTTGATCTAGTTCGATTTGTACCGTCATAAAGAAATCCTCTCATTAGAACTGTTTTTCTTTTTCATCTTCCGCATGATAACTACTGAGATCACAGCAACAATTGCAGCAGCACCAATACTTACCCAAATAAACCAATCTCCAATCGCTTCAACAAAATCTGCTTCCCACTCGACATTAAAACCAGCCTCAGATAAGTATTCAAATAAAAAGGCAGAGCATGCAAGCAGAATACCGATGATAAATAATTTTGGAGATACTACATCGCTAATTGAATATTTCATCTTGTTATCTCTTGGCTTCATTCCTAGCAACGGCTCAATTTTTCCATATAAACGCGGCACCAAATATACAGTTGGCAAAAGCGCAAAGAATATTCCAGAAAACAAAACATCATTTAAGAAGGAAAAGCCTTCAATAACGACCACACTCTCTGCTAATCCAGGAACAGCCTCTAACTCTTCCACTCCAATCCAAACCTTGCCAATGTCAATCATACCGTTTATTGCCTGATGGATAATAACCCCAGTAATTGCCGCAATACCAACTTGTCTTTTATTTTTAGGATTATTAACAAGAGAACCAGCGATAAACATAGCGAGTGAGAAAACAATAAATTTCTCTAATTCCCCGAATCCGCCAAACTGACCTAGCATAATTTCACCAAAAACTATCTCTCCTAGTGAAGCACCGATTGCCGCATATAACGGGTGGAATAACATACATAATGTCAAAGGAATAAAAGCGAAATACTCAATGGAAAACTCAACTGGGCCAAGATTTACGGACGGAATTAATTCTGTAATCATATTAGATAGCCCGTATAAGGACATAGATAGAATAAATACCATCATTTTTTGGGACTGAGTTAATACATACCTATCTTTTAATTGACTCATTCATCGTTCCTCCTTTAATTGGTTGCTCTTATCGTAAAACACGTACTTTAATAAAATATGGTAGGAACGTAAAACCATTGTAAATTTATTAACTTTTTATAACATTATGTAAAAAAATTATCATTTCTCTATTGAAGAAACTTCGAATCTGCTATGCTAATGTCAAAATCAACTAGTGAGGAGATTTCATTTGCTTACTTTTAATTGGAATACTAAATCGATGTCACCTAGCCAATATAAGATTGCTGATTATATCCAAAAAAATACGCAGCAAGTGCTGCTATCGACGGAGCAAGAAATTGCTGATGCTGTAAGGGTAAGTATTGCTTCTGTTTCCCGCTTTTGGCGCTCAGTCGGCTACAAAAACTTTAAAGATTTCAAAGCGAAAATGGCCTCCCAGCTCGAGGTTTCCCCAGCAGGAAAAATGAAACATGTCATGAGAATGGTAGAAAAAGAAGCGCTTCAATACCATACACTCAATTCATCTATCAATCATCTGTATAAAACGGTGGAGCAATTTAAAGAAAGCACATTTAAACAAGCGGTTAATACGTTAATTTCAGCGCGGACCATTTATTTGCATTGCCCAGGCCCTTCCCTAGGAATAGGAGAATTAATGAAGTATCGCATGTCTAGATACGGGATGGATCTTCGCATTATCCATAAAGGCGGAAGTGAATTGCTCGAAGATTTAATGCATGTTACAAAAGAGGATGTGATTGTCTTATTTGGATTTATCCGTTTGCTTCCTGAAGCACAGGTTATCTTGGATTATGCAAAGCAAACAGGGTACAATACAATAATCATTACAGATCAGCTCGTCTCTGAATTTGCCACTCATGCAGACATCGTATTATTTGCTAGCAGGGGAGATATAAGAGAGTTTCATTCTATGATTGCCCCTACCTTTTTAGTTGAGAATTTAATTATTGCCATTGGAATGGAACATAAAGAAGAGAATGTCAATCGACTAGAACAGCTAAGCAAGCTGAGAAATCGCTATTCAGTGGAGCTGCCAAGATGAATTTAAGATCTCTAACACTTGATTTTTTTAGCAACACAAAATTCAAACAAATACATGATCAAAGCGAAGATGTTTTATTAGGATAATATAAAAAACCATTTTATCTTCATTTAGTATAAATAACACTTTCCATAAAAATGAAATTTTTCAAAAAACATGTTAGAAAACCTAACAAAAAGATTGATTTATTGATAAGCTACTAGTAACATAATTACTTAATGATAGTGATAAAGGTGAAAACAAATGGATTATTCTTTTAAGAAAAAATTAGCTACTCTTTTTAATGACACAAATAAAGAAATTTTTCATGTTGGTGTGCATGAACAAAAGATTAATATAATAGACAATAAAATTCTTATTTTAGCAAAAACACAGCGTGTTCCAGCACTAGATGCTTTAGGTGATGAACATAGCGAGTTGGTGTTAGCACTCGATTCTGCTTTATCTTCTCGATATAAAAAGTTATTAAAAGCAAATTTTGAAGCTATGTTTGATCTAAAAATATCGTCCTTGTTTAGAGATTATGATCCTAATAAAGGAATTTCTTGTACAGTTATTTGTATTGAAAATCAATAACGATATAACATTATTGTAGAGAATGCGTTCAAATCGTTTTTTCTGCAATATTTAACATATTAGTGTGTGTTCAAAAAGGAGGACAATCGGAACGAAGAGGTTCGCAAGCTTATGTTCCCGGACTTTTTGAACAACCTAATATTAAATAGTAGCGGATGCTTAACCTCTGTTTACGGATGGAAAGAGCCGCGAAGACAAAAGAAAGATGTTTTCTGTTTCTTTTGTCTTCGCGGCTCTTTTTTATAACTACAGAGAAAAAATAAATATATTTCAGAAGGGATGAATTACTATGCAAAATAACACGACAGAAACAAAAAAGAGAGATTTACCTCCATTTCCTAGAGACTGTACATTTAGTAAAGAAGATTGGACTGTTTTAAGCAAGTATTGGTACCCTGTTGCACAAAGCTCGGAAGTAACAGAAAAACCACTAGCGGTTAAGCTGCTTGATGTAAACTTAGTTGTTTATCGAACAAAGACTAAAATCGTTGTTGCACGTGATCTCTGTGTTCACCGAGGTACTCCACTTAGCATGGGATGGGTAGAAGACGAGGAAATCGTTTGTCCTTATCATGGATTCCGATTCCATACAGACGGGAAATGCACCTCTATTCCAGCACATCCTGATGCAAAAATAAATCCACGTCTATGCATGGCTGTTTTTCCTGTTGTTGAACGTTTTGGTTTAGTTTGGACCTCTTTAACAGGAGAAGGAGATAATATCCCTTCCTTCGAGGCTTGGGATAATCCAGATTTTCAACAAATTGTTTGTCCGGAATTTGAAATCAAAGGATCTGCTGGAAGACAAATGGAAGGTTTCCTTGATGTAGCTCATTTTGCTTGGGTGCATACGGAATCTTTTGCTGATCGAGAAAATCCATTTGTCCCTCGATACCAAGTTGACAATACAGATTACGGTCTCCATGTAGAATATTTAAGCACCGTTAGCAATTACCCAAAAGCATTACAGCATCGTAATCCGGAAGACTTCAAATGGCTGCGTGTCTTTGATGTTTATCCACCTTTTACAGCTACATTAAAAGTGTACTTCCCTAATGATGGAGAACTATGGATTATGAACGCTGTCTGTCCAGTTTCTGCTAGAGAAACGAAATTATTTGTTCCACTTGCAAGAAACTTTGACAAAGATTCTTCTATCGAGGATGTTTATGCCTTTAATCTGCAAATATTTACAGAAGACAGAGATATGGTAGAAAATCAAAAACCTGAAGATTTACCGCTTGACTTACAAATGGAAACGCATATCATGGCTGATAAAACATCTGTCGCTTATCGAAAAATTCTTATTCAACTAGGTCTTGGAGCAAATTATACAAGTTAATTTGTGACTTAACTTAATTCAACAATAAATTGGCTTCACTTTGGAGGTTTTCAACTTGGAAAATGATAAAAAAATATATGATATTACAATAATTGGAGGAGGACCTATAGGCCTATTTGCTTCTTTTTATGGAGGAATGCGAAATTCATCTGTAAAAATCATTGAGAGCTTGCCTCAACTTGGCGGCCAGCTCTCCACTTTGTATCCTGAAAAATATATTTACGATATAGCAGGATTTCCAAAAATTAGAGCGCAAGAATTAGTCGACAATTTAAAGGAGCAAATGGGACAATTCAATCCGACCATTTGTTTAGAACAAGTCGCTAAAGATCTTGAGATAAAAGATAACGGCACAATAAAGCTCACCACTGATAAAGAAGAACATTTATCACGAACCATTATTATTACTGCTGGAAATGGTGCTTTCCATCCTCGCAAAATCGAGCTGGAAGATGCTGAACAATACGAGAGCGAAAACCTCCATTATTTCATCAACGACTTGGAAAAATTCCGCAACAAAAAAGTGATGATCTGTGGGGGAGGAGATTCCGCTGTTGATTGGGCGCTTATGCTTGAGCCGATCGCAGAAAAAGTCATTCTCGTTCATCGCAGGGAAAAATTCCGCGCGCATGAACACAGTGTAGAACAGCTGCACGCTTCAAACGTTAACATCATGACACCTTATGTACCAGTTGAATTTATCGGCGATGATAATCGCATCACGAAAGTTGTCTTAGAAAAAGTAAAAGAAAACGTGAAAGAAGTGATTGAAGTCGATGATGTCATTGTTAACTATGGCTTTGTATCATCATTAGGCTCTATTAAAGATTGGGGATTGGAAATTGAAAAAAATTCAATTGTTGTCAATTCCCGAATGGAAACGAATATACCAGGAGTCTATGCAGCTGGTGATGTATGTACATTTGATGGAAAAGTAAAGCTAATTGCGACTGGATTTGGTGAAGCACCTACAGCAATCAATAACGCCAAAGCTTACTTAGATCCAAAATCAAGAGTACAGCCGCTTCATAGTACATCCGTTTTTGCTTAATAAAAAAAGTGCAAGCGCCTTGCTCATCCCTGGAGAAAAATGTTCTTCTACCAGGTTTTAACGGGCAGTTTTTAATCCATTCTCCCAATTTTTCAGTATTAATATACTGCCCGTTAAAACCTGGTAATGGAAATACGATGAGCAATATGGCTAATCAATTGTTGACTCACGGAAGCGAGAAGATTTGAAGTACGGCCCTGACCGGCTAATGACGCAAAAGAGGTAAATCGACTAACTACGCACGTCCTGTACGTCGGAGCTAGACAGTTATTATAAATTCTAAATAAAGAAAGGAGTCTGTTATTTGACTAAATTTACAATTGTTGATAAAGATACTTGCATTGCTTGTGGAGCTTGTGGTGCTGCTGCTCCAGAAATTTTTGATTATGATGAGGAAGGGTTAGCGGAAGTTATTCTTGATAACAATATGGGAACTGCAGAAGTAGAAGATGACTTACATGATGATTTATTGGATGCACGAGACGGTTGTCCAACGGAATCTATTAAAGTTGCTGATGAACCATTTAACGGAAATCCAGAGTAAAAAAGGATACGGAGCTGCACCTATTTTAACAGTATTGATATAAATAGGGTGCTCCGCTGACTAAAAAAGAGCGAATTTTCTTTATATTCACTTTGTTAATGTTCAATATTTAGATATGGAGGTATATAGAATGTTTAAAGATCCAGTATTAGCAAAATTTTGGCAGCCCGCTGCTTATTCTCATGAACTAACAGATAAGCCGATGCAAGTATATGTTTTAGGTGAACGTATTGTCCTATTTCGAACAAGCAAAGGTGTTCAAGCTTTTAAAGATTTGTGCATCCACCGTGGAGCTGAATTATCATTAGGAAAAGTCGTACATGATTGCATTGTTTGTCCATATCATGGCTGGGAATACAATACGGATGGTAAATGTGTAAAGATTCCACAACAGCCGCCTACTCGTGTCATTCCACCGAAGGCAAAAGCCGTTGTCTATAGCTGTACTGAAAAATATGGACTCATATGGGTAAAACTAAGCGATGATGCATCTGATGGTGAATTTCCATTCCCAGAATACGTCGAGTATGATGATCCAACATTTAAGACCGTCTGTGCCAATCCACATACGATGAATGCTGCCGCTCCAAGAGTAGTAGAGAACTTTTTAGATGTTAGTCACCTGGCATTTGTTCATGAAGGCATTCTCGGAGACTCGAATTATGCGGAAATCCCTGACTACAAAGCTCATTGGCGCGAAGATCGAATTGTTACAGATGAGATTCCTGTATATGCAGATGCAGATGGAACAGGCAATTATGCGACCATCCATTATACGTTTGAAGTATTAAGCCCGACAGTAGCTCGATTAAAGAAAGTAAATTATGAATCAAAAGAAATTTTCGCTATGTTGTTTGCTGCTCGTCCTGAACAAGAACGAAAATCTACAGTACTTGCTTTGGTTTCAAGAAACTATTCATTTGATGCATCCGATCAATATTTCGTTGATTTTCAACAAACCATCATTGAACAAGATACGGCGGTCGTTGAAAGTCAAAAACCAGAGGAGCTGCCGCTTGACTTACAAGAAGAGCTGCATTTAACACCAGACAAACTTAGTATTGCGTATAGAAGATGGCTTGCGGAATTAGGCGTTACTTTCGGCAGCGATGTTGGCCGTAAAAAGGAACGTATTAACTGAATATTCATATAAACATGTGCTTTTATACAATGTTATCAACTTGGTTTTATTAGACAAAAGATTCAAACACGGATGTTATTTAGCACATTAAGTGTAATTAAGTCTACAATATTACTTTTTCCATTCTAAATGATTAAAGGAGAATAATAGATATCATGCCGTTGAATAGAAAATTGGAGACGAAAAATGTTGAAGTAATAAAACCATCCAATCCTTACTGGTTAGATAAGCTTTTTCAATTAACGAAACGGAAAACGAATGTAAAAACGGAAATTCTTGCAGGTATTACGACATTTATGACGATGAGTTATATCATTTTTGTCAACCCAACTATTTTATCTGATGCAGGAATACCAAAAGAAGCAGCAATTGCTGCCACCATTTTTGCTAGTGTATTTGCAACTCTTCTGATGGCCTTATGGGCTAATATGCCAATTGCAGTAGCACCAGGAATGGGACTTAATGCTTTTTTTGCTTATACTGTCGTACTAGGTCAAGGTTTAACTTGGCAAACAGGATTAGGCGCCGTTTTTATTTCAGGGATGGTATTTTTTATTCTTACGATAACCGGTTTACGCAAGAAAATAATTGACGGGATTCCTCCTGTCTTAAAAAGTGCTATTGCTGTCGGGATAGGATTATTTATCGCCTTTATCGGTTTTAAACAAGCTGGCATTATTGTAAGTAATGAGGCAACTTTTGTTTCACTTGGGCAAATTACAAAACCTGCACCTTTGCTTGCTTTAATTGGTTTTATTATCGTAACCGTTTTAACTGCTCGAAATATTAAGGGAGCAGCCATTATTAGCATCTTGCTAGTATCAATTTCTGGGATGATTTTAGGAATTGTAGAAACACCAAAAAATATTAATAGCATTATGTCATTTTCACTTCCAAGTATCTCTGAAACATTTTTACAAATGGATATTAAAGCTGCTGTCCAGTACGGTCTCTTTTCTATTATTTTTTCATTCACCCTCGTGGAACTATTTGATAATTTAGGCTCTATGATTGGATTATCCAAGAAAGCTGGATTGATGAATAAAGAAGGCGAGATTGAAGGGTTGGATAAAGCGCTTATGGCAGATTCTATCGCTACGATGGCAAGCGCTGCAATGGGTACTACAGCAATGAATGCATATGTAGAAAATGCAACTGGTATTGCTGAAGGAGGAAAAACAGGGCTTAAAGCGCTGGTAGTAGCATTCCTTTTCTTGTTGAGTATTTTGTTTACACCATTAATCAGCATTATTCCAGCGTTTGCAACAGCTCCTATTTTAATCATGGTTGGAGCATTTATGCTAACAGAAATAAAGAATATCTCCTTGGATGACTTAACTGATGCTGTACCTGCTTTTCTTACCATTATTCTTATGCCATTAACCTTTAGTATCGGAGAAGGGCTAGCATTCGGTTTCTTATCCTATACTTTCATTAAATTATTGACAGGGAAAGCGAAAGAGATTCACTGGATTATGTATGTTATCAGTGCCGCTTTTATTGTGAACTTCATTTTTCATGTTTGAAAAAACTTCTTTAAGGTAGACCTGAAGCTTGTAGAAAACGTCCATTATTAGAGGGCGAATCTACAAGCTTTTTAAAAGAAAGGCTCTGTTAAATTTCAGTGTTGATTTATAATGGTCAGGAAATTCACTCGCTTTCCGCGAACGAACTGGCAAGCCTTCCTCGTTCGTACCTCACTGCGGGGTCTTTCCATCCCGTTTTTCCGCAGGTGTCTCGCAAATTTCCTTCCAAAATCAACATTATCGTTTAACAGAGACACCCATACTAATAAAAATTCGCACCATGGGGATGAAAATAAGTAGTGTTCATTCAGCATGAAGATATAAGGAGTTAGAGCTAAGAATGATATTGGTTTGGAGAAGCGTTCGCTCGACTCCTGCGGGATTAGCGAGACAGGCGAGACCCCGCAGAGGAGGCTCGGCGCTCGCCCCGCGGAAAGCGAGTGATAAGCTTCGGAAAACCCCTTTTAACAGAGCTTATTTTCAGGGTAGCCAAAAGAAACTAAAAAATGGACACTAGATGAGTTTGTTAAATTTAAATTGATTCAGAAAACATTATTTTAAAAGGTGAAAACAGATGTATTCTATCTCTAAAAAGAAAATTGCTAGTATTTACAATGAAATTAATCAAGAAATTTTTAGTTTTGGTGTGCATGATCAAAAGATCGAAATAGTCGGCAACAGCATAATTATTTTGGCAAGAACAAAGCGTGTTCCAGCATTAAATGCTTTAAGTGGAAATCATCATGATGAACTAATCTTCGCTCTAGATTCTGCATTGTCAACAAGATACAAAAAACGATTAAAAGAAACATTCGAACAAATATTTGATATAAACGTAACCGACTTATTTAGAGATTATAATCCAAGCACTGAAAGTTCCTGTACCGTTATTTGTTTTGATAAACCACTAGGTAAGTAACATTGTTTGCAACGCACATAGACGGAAACTCCCACCTGCGCTTTATTTACAGGTGGGAGTTTATTAATCATATTCACTGGAATATCAATCTATCATTTTTGTCTTCTCACCCAAAAATTAAAGATATCATTCCTTAAGTAGTCTAATGAATACATCACTTGTTGATTTTTTTCATTATAGTTAAGATTCTTAAGTAATAAAACAGTTGTATCTGGCGTACACATCAATTTTTGTACATGTTTATTTGAAGATAGCGGCACAACAATTTCTGTATCAGCATGCAAAATCGAGATTCCACATTCCTTTTGCAAAAATTGCAACAAGGAGCCTGAAAATGGAATTCTCTCAAACACGTCGCCTACAATTGCCTTTGGTAATATATTAATAGATGATGCTACTGGCTCCTGATCTGCCGTTCGAATTCGTTTTAAGATGTATACAGGATCTCCCTCTTGAATTCCTAATTTTTCAGCCCAATCTTTTCGGCAGCTTTCTAAAACAATACTCTCCTTTCGTTCTCCCTCCGTCAAACCTGCATACTTAATCAAGTTTCCTATACTTTGCAATTTTTCCATGCTGCTAGGAATACTAGTAGGCGGTTTAATAACAAAAGTTCCAACGCCATGCTTTACTAACAATTTTCTTTCTTGCTCTAATAATTTAACAGCCGATCGAAACGTATCTCTGCTGACACCGAAAAATTTAGCCATATTATATTCTGAAGGGAGCTTTTCTCCTATTTTAAGTTCCCCATCCTTTATCATCTTTTCGAGGTCTTCCTTAATATTTAGGTAACTATGCATCTCCTATATACTCCTAAAACGTATCCAACTTTATTAAATACTATTAAATTACTTTTTCCTAAATATAGTATAGCTTACTGAATTATTCCAATCAATTATTGTAAAGGTGATAAAACAAATTACTACCTCGTTAATTTCTTCATTACATCTGGGGTGTTCGTTTCTGCCATATTAATGCCCCATGATTGCATTTCCACCCACTTTTCTGGGTTGTCATTATGACCTCCACAAACTAGGAAGCCTGCTTGATGAAGTGCTTTAATATCTTCTTTTGAATGAAACATCCAAGGGGCATTAAAGAAATCGGCTTTCACTTGCTTGATAACACTAATTGGATCATATAGCTCGCCATATACAATAATGCCTGTTACAACATTGCTGTCCAAATCCTTCATTTTCTTAACAGCCTTGTGATTAAATGACATTACTTGAACTTGATCAATCGTCTGCGTCTTTTTAATGACTTCTAACACTTTCTCTTCCAAATGAGCATATTTTTCTTCCACTTGCTTTAATTCAATGCTGACTCCAATCTGGTCTTTAGACCACTGAAGCACTTCCTCTAAAGTCGGTATTTCCAACCCGGAAAATTCATTTCTAAACCTGCTTCTAGTTGTTTTAGTTCATCAATCGTATAATCTCTTATATTTCCTTTTCCGTTTGTTGTTCTCTCTAGTTTTGAATCATGCATCACGACTGGAACTTCATCTTTTGTTAAATGAACATCAAGTTCTACGTAGTCGGCTCCTAATTCTAATGCTTTTTTAAAGGAAAGCATCGTATTCTCAGGATAATAATGTGATGCCCCTCTATGTGCTCCTACTAATGGTACTTTTTTAGCAAATAGTTCTCTCATGTTCATCTACTCCCGTCATTATATGAATTAGCTGCTTGTGAATATTACCATTTGTTGCTAATACATCCCCTTTTTGCAAATCCAACACGCTTCCATCTGTTCCTGTAATCGTTCCGCCTGCTTCCGTTACGAGAAGAATTCCTGCAGCAATATCCCATGGCGATAATCCTCTTTGCCAGAATCCATCTGCTCTTCCACATGCTACATACGCCAAATCCAAGCTGGCAGATCCTGCGATTTTTATGTTGCGAGATTTTGCAAAGAATTTTGCAAATTCATAACGCAGCGGGCTGTCTGTTGTCTAGTCTGACGCCGCGTAGCCAGTATGCAATAAGCTTTCTCTGAGCGAACGGCTGGAAACCTGCACTTTCTTTCCGTTTAAATAAGCGCCTATTCCGCGTCCAGCAGAAAATAATTCATCTCGATTCGGATCATATATAACTCCTGCAATTGGTTCTCCGTTTTTCACAATTCCAATCGAAACAGAATAATAAGGTTCATCGTGAACAAAGTTAACCGTTCCATCAATCGGATCAACAATCCAACAATACTCAGCCTGACTAATAACGGAAAAATCCTTATCTATCGATTGATTTTCTTCTGATAAAATTGCATGCTCCGGGAATACTTGTTGAATATGACGAATGATTCTTGCTTCACTTTCACGATCAATATCCGTCACTACATCTAAATGGTTTTTCTTGTATTGAACTTTTTCGTAATTTCCTCGATTTTGTACAATCCATTTTCCAGCATCCATTGCAATTTGTTCTGCATTTTTCAACAAGATGTCTAACAATCAAAAGACCCCTCTCTTGCTTTGTCCAATTGAACTCATCTCAAATCCTTGCGTAGAGTCTAATAAGGAATGAGTAGATTATTTCTAGATGGAGAGCAAAAACTGATTTCAAAGAGGTAGTTCAAGTTAAAAATACGCCATTTATCAAAACGCTCTTTTCGTACAGATTGTTGTTATTTACCCCGCAGCCTGAATACACTTCGCTTTCCGCGGACGAGTGCCGAGCCTCCTCGTCGCTATGCCCCTGTGGGGTCTCGCCTTTCTCGCTTTTTCCGCAGGAGCCTACGTGTATTCAGGCTGCTCAGTGCTTCAACCTTGTTTATTATTTAATTCAAAAACAACAAACTTTTAGAAAACAGCCTATCAAAAAAATGCCCCTAATGATTTATTAGGGATAAATAGTAGGCGTATTATTTAGCATTATTTAGAAGAGATGATTAAAACAATAGCCGAAAAGTTATATAGACCAGCATTTAAAGAATCAAAAAAGAATTTTTAGAAGAGACCCGCCAATTGCACCTGTCACAACAATAACCCATGGTGTTAGTTTCCAAAAAACGAGCATGCTGAATAAGATGGCAGCAAATGCAAAATCGATTGGCGATAAAATAGAACTTGTCCAAATCGGCTGATAAAATGCTGCAATTAATATCCCAACTACGGCTGCGTTTACACCCATTAAAGCACCCTTCATTGCAGGATTTCGACGTAATGCATCCCAAAATGGCAACGTACCGAAAACGAGAAGAAATGCTGGCAAGAAAATAGCTACTGTTGCAACTAATCCGCCTAGCCAACCATTCATCACAGCCCCTAAATATGCAGCAAACGTAAACAATGGACCTGGAACTGCTTGTGCTGCACCGTATCCAGCAAGAAAAACTTCTTCATTTAACCATCCAGTTCTTACAAATTCATGTTCCAGCAAGGGCAAGACAACATGCCCTCCACCAAAAACAAGGGAACCAGCCCGATAAAAGCTGTCAAACATAGCAATCCAGAGCAAGGAAGTAGCTTCTCTCAAAATTGGAAGAAGAAGCAGCAATCCAAAAAACAATGCTAAACAAACGATGCCAAATCGGCGTGAAATGAAGAATAGAGTACGAGAATCATCCTCTTCTTGATGCTGTCTATAATAAAAATAACCAACAAAAGCAGACAATAGAATAATTCCTACCTGCGTATATGCTGTTTGCCATACTAACGTAACAACCAATGCGAATAAAGCAATCGCTTTCCGTTTTAAATCTGGTGTCAAACTCTTTGCCATCCCTAAAATAGCATGCGCAACAACCGCTACTGCCACCACTTTTAACCCATGGATCCAGCCAGCATCCCCAATTTCTAATCCTTGTAAAATGATAGCAAAAACAATAAGCGCTATAACAGAAGGCAACGTAAATCCAAGAAAGGAGACGATGCCGCCTAAGACACCAGCACGCATGACCCCAATTCCAATGCCAACTTGGCTGCTTGCAGGACCGGGTAGAAATTGACATAAAGCCACTAAATCACTATAACTTTTTTCATCCATCCATTTCCTTCTGCGTATATATTCTTCATGGAAGTATCCTAAATGTGCAATCGGTCCGCCAAATGATGTTAACCCCAACCTTGTCGAAACGAAGAATATTTCAAACAAAGACAGGACAAAAGCCCTGCGTTGTTGTTTTCTACCTGCTTTTTTATCCATCCGCTAATTTCTCCCTTCCTTTATAAAAACATCTCTAGTCCTTTTTAAATAATTCGTATGATAGCATATAAATTTAACTCTTTACCTAGTAATAAAAAAACTTTACAAACTATTTAAATTTTGTTTAGAAAAACTTACATTTTTCCCCTTTAACTGTTAGATACTAGATTGAGTATTGATATTTACCAATTAATCAGTTAAACTGATTATACGTTAAACTAATTAATTTAGGAGGTGATTTTTATTTGAATAAATTAAGCCATACTTATGGATTTTTGTTAGGAAAAGTTCTACAACAAATGGAAAATAAGTTTGCAGATACGCTAACTCCATTTAATATCGACGCACGACAATATGGAGTACTTTTATTTATTAAAGAAAATCCTTACTCGTCACAAAAACTTATTTCTGAAAAACTAAGGATAGATAGGACAACTATGGTAAGCCATGTTGATCATTTAGAAACATTAGGCTTTGTTGAAAGGACAAAGAATCCTAATGACCGAAGAGCCTATAGTCTCATAATTACAGAAAAAGGAAATAGTGTATTAGAATCATGTTGGGGGTTTTTAACAAGTATAGAATCAAGCGTTTTATCCCCTTTAAACGAAGAAGAAAAACAATTACTTAAAGATATACTTATCAAAATTTGGAGTTCACTATAAGAAATAGGAGGTTATTATATGAATGCACTTGATTATTTTCATACACGTCTAGAAGCAACCATTAGTCCAATGGATTATGTAAAGTCAGTTAAGAAGAGTCCGGAAAAATACTTTTTAATTGATGTAAGAAACGGTCCAGTGGAATTAAGGAATATAACCATTAAAGGTGCCAACGTTATACCCGAACAAGAACTGCATCATCGTTTAAACGAAATACCAAAAGAGAAAGAAATTATTGTTTATTGCTGGGATGTCTGGTGCAATACCGCCGCTAAAGTAGCAACATTTTTATTAGAAAAAGGCTATAAAGTGAAAGAATTAACCGGAGGAATTGCAGCATGGCAAAAAATGAACTTTCCTGTCTCAAAGTCATCACAAGAGGATAGCATATCAGATAATTGCGGGTGTTAAACAAATGCAAGTTAAAACAAAGTATTGGATTGGAGTTGCCTCTCGTGATCATGTATTAAAAGGAGTATGTGGTGGGTTTGCCCAACTTTGTCATGGCAAAGAAGCTCCTTTAAAAAAGATGAGTGCTGGTGATTGGATTATTTATTACTCATCAAAGGAAAGTTTAAATGAAAATACACCCTATCAAAAGTTTACTGCTATAGGAAGAGTTGTTGACGATAAAATCTATCAATTTGATATGGGAAATGGTTTCATACCTTTCCGAAGAAATATAGATTTTATTAATTGTAGCGAAACTTCTATTCATTGGTTAATTCCACATCTTGCTTTTATTAAGAGTAAGAAGCACTGGGGCTACCCCTTCCGTTTTGGGCACTTAGAGGTGAATGAACAAGATTTTAAACTTATATCAAATCAAATGATAAAGGGAGATTAAATTTTTTCTAATCTTCCTTTATCTTTATCATCCATGAACTTTCATACAAACTCTACTAAAATAACAAGCTTGTATAATTTAATTTTTTGGTGTTTTTCCTAATGCTTTATCTAATTTTTCTTCCATTCTATTTAATTGTTCTTTCTTTTTCATTAAAGAACGAACAGAAAATACAATAGCTATAATAGACAAAATAGGCATTAAAAGTACAAATAACTAAAAAATGATGTCCCCGATTTAAACATTTATCTCACCTCATTTTAGAATATTATTTTTTAAAAAAGTAATCAATTGGTTGCATTTTTTAATAAATCGTTTTCTGCCAATCTAAAAATAAGCCTTTCTTAAATCTTGTGTATTAACAATTTATGGAGTATGTTCAAAAGAAGGAAAAGGTTTTAAAACGTACAACTTAGAGCATCAACCTTGTGTAGGTTATATAACTCTGCATAATAATTTACTTGGATGATCACTGGCTGTGTTCTATTTGAAATAGCCTTTACTGTCAACCGTAAGTCATCCAAAAATTCCAAATAATAAAGTAAATGAAGGAGGAATTTGACATCCTAAACAAAGCATTAATCGTTATTGATTACACTGTTGATTTTGTAGCAGATGACGGTAAACTGACATGTGGTAAACCTGGACAAGTGATTGAGGATAATATTGTCGGACTGGTTGAAAAATTTTCAAATGATCAATCATGGATTGTGCTGGCAGTGGATAAGCATGAAGAGAATGATCCTTATCATCCCGAAACAAAATTATTTTCAGCCCATAACCTTATAGGTACTAAAGGACGTGATTTTTACGGTAAATTAGAATCATGGTATCAAGCGAACAAAGACTATTCTAAACTCTATTATATGGACAAAACGCGATATAGTTCTTTCGCCGGAACTGGTCTCGATATGTGGCTGCGTGCTCGGCGTATTGAAGAAATTCATGTATGCGGCGTATGTACGGACATTTGCGTCCTTCACACATTAGTGGATGCCTATAATCTTGGCTACAAAATAGTTGTCCATGCTGATAGTTGCGCAAGCTTCAACCAACAAGGCCACGAATGGGCACTGCAGCATTTTAAGCATTCGCTTGGAGCTGAAATTATCGGCTAAGAGTGAACTCATTTCAACTAACTGAACCCAAAATTAGTTTTGGCTGTTTTCTCAAAGTTTATTGTTTTTCACATAAAAAATTGGAGAAGCAATACTTAGCAGCCTGCATACACGTAGACTCCTGTGGGAATGCGAGAAAGACGAGACCCCACAGGAGCGTATGCGACGAGGAGGCTCGTCGCTCGCCCACGGAAAGCGAAGTGTATTTAGGCTGCGCGTTTAAAAGCAACAATCTATACGAAAACGGCCTTAGTTTTTATTCTCCTGTTAATCATACAAACCATTAGTGAGGACTTTATCCTACAGAAGAAAACCATTCCTTTCAAAAATAATTGATAAGTGGTGATCAATTATTATCAAAAGGGATGTTTTTCTTTTTTTATGCAAATAAATGCCCCAAATGATTCACCTTTTATTATATAAAAATAATAAATACCCGGTACAAAAATCCATTTTTATTTTAATTTTTGCTAGTCCAATCAAAAATTGCCTAATGTTAATATAATTTATAGACACAACTATTAAAGGGGTGAATGAATTGCAAAAATCACTAATTACAGGGGTAACGTGACAGGATAGATTCTATTTAGTTGAGTTTTTGTTATAGAAAGGTTATGTGGTACATTGAATTGTTCGTCGAAGCAATACCTTAATCACAGACAGAATTAACCATATAGGCCCTTGTTGAATTGCTTAAGAAAAGTAGGCATAAATAGCATTCTTGAAACCTATCCATTTAGACACGCACTAAAATTAGCAATCATATAAGAAAAGCGTAAGCGCCCTTGCTCATCGACGGAAAAAGCTGGACTGAATCGAGTGAGATAAAGGAAACACGAAGAGCGTGAGCGATTCGATGTTGACTTATCGTAGACGAGGTGAGGGAAGCGTTGAAGTCGATAGGGCGCTGGAGCTAGACACTAAACTAGGTTCGAAATTTTAAACTTTCTTATCTTTTAAAAAATGGTTAGTACCATTTAAATAAAATATTTAACGGAGGTGACGTGGTTACATGCATAATGAAAGATTTCTCTTAATTAAAGCTTATAGCAACAGCTTTTGGATGGATATTCACCAGTTAATGGAGCAGCTTCTGATCGCGGAGATAAGCAACCGAATTCCTGTTGTACACTGGGGGGCAAATCATCTATTAGATGGTACCAAGTATCAAAACGCTTTCGATATGTATTTCGAGCCAATTTCCCCTTACACAATTTATCATTTAATGCACCCATCCTATACTTTTTATCCATCAGTATGGGATTATAATAATCTTATGATGAATAATGATGATGATAGAAAAACACTTGCCCACCGTAATATCGGAGAAATGTTGAATAGTGATGCGAATGTAGTTGTTTGCGACACCTATTCGAACAAATTTCCTGTAACTCCCTTTATTAAACCTGAACATTCTGTATTCGGTATGACGCCTCTGCAAATACACCGATTTCTTTTCCAAAAATATTTAAAATTAAAGCCAGATATAGAAGAGGAAATTAACCAATTTTATGACGCACATTTCAAAGATGAGGGGCCAATTCTTGGAGTTCATGTTCGTGGAAAGTTTACTATAAATGAATTCAGTGATGAGTTTGATGACTTTAATGAAAAGTACCACTCCAAAATGTACAACATTACAAGAGGGGATGAACACAATAGCAACGCAATGGTTAAACTTCATGAGATTCACAGAATTTACAAAGTAAAAGATCTTGAGAAGCCAAACCATCTGTATCATCAAGAAATACGGCAATTATTAGGAAAATATAATATTAAAAAGTTATTTCTTTCAACCGACTGTATAGAAGTTGTCGAGGAATATAAACGTTTATATGGCCCTATGCTCGTCGTTACAGATTGTTCAAGACACTCAATAAATGATGAAGAAGCACCGTATATTGATACGCATATGACTAGCAGGAGCGACGGAATCGAAGTGTTAAAAGAAACCTACCTCGCGACCAAATGCGATTTCTTTATTGGAAACGGCTTATCAAATTTATCCCATGCCGTAACACAATTAAAAGATTGGTCCAGCACCAATATCAAACTCATATACTGGCTGCCAGAAAAGAAAAACCTCCACAATTATAAACAAGTCAATACAATCGTATATCCAGATAATGAATTTGTAGGATGGTTTAAGCAGCTCCTATTTAGAATCTCGAGATTGTGGCATCGAAAAGGCCAGAATTAAACTAATTGAAAGGAGATGTATCACGAATATGTCAAAGGATAAATTTCTGCTTATCAAAACATGGGGGTGGGGATTCTGGTCAGACATGGACCATCTCGTAGGTCAGCTCCTTGTTGCAGAGCTAACCAACCGGATCCCAGTCGTTTATTGGGGACCACATAGCCTATACAGTGAATATATTGACACAAACGCCTTTGAATTATACTACGAACCAGTCTCTGACTATTCCCTTCATGATGTAATCCGACCTGAACACACTTTTTTCCCACCGATTTGGAATGATAAAAACGTTCTTGTAGAAGATCTAGACAAGACAGCAAGGTTGTACCGCAGTCTTGGGGATTTAATGGGCAGCAAAGCAGACGTAGTCGTAAGCGATGTTCATTTTTACTCCCAACCTATCTTACCGTACATCAAAAAGAACCACTGGGCATACGGTATGACTGCTATTCAAATATACCGCATTTTAATAGAAAAATATTTAAAACTAAAACCTGATATTTTGGAAGAAATAGATGAGTTTCACCGAGCTCACTTTTTAGACGAGAAGCCTATACTAGGTATTCACGTCCGCGCAAGTGATAAAGTTCGTGAGGTCGAAAACTTAGCAAAGCTTAATAAGCAATATGATGCTGAGATTGAAAGGGTTCTCGAACAAAACGATATAAAAAAAATATTCCTCATTACCGACTCTGAAGATATGATCGAGAAATATGAACAGAAATATGGATCAAATGTATTCTATACAGAGTGCACGCGATCATCCAGCTATTCAAAAGACGACGCTCCCCATTTACAAAACTATATCATTAAAAGACGGAAAGGAATTGAAATCATAAAAGACACCTACCTTGCGGCAAAATGTGACTTTTTTATCGGCAACGGCTATTCAAACGTGTCCTTTTTTGTAAACCGTTTAAAAGACTGGAGAGAATACAATATCACCCTCTTTTACAGAACTTTGAAAGAAGACAAAAAGTCCACCAACAAAAGAGGCATGGCAGACTGGGCAACAAAGTATTATAGAGCAAAAGAGCATAAGGCAGAATATCCAAGTTTATATGGAGGTGAATAACAAAGATGAGTAGATTTCTTTTAATTAAGTCTTGGGGCTACAGCATTTGGGAGGATGTAGACCACGTAGTAGGCCAACTTCTCGTAGCAGAGTTGACTAATCGTATCCCGGTTGTTCATTGGGGAATGGACAGCTTGTACTCAGAATCCATTTCGAGCAACTCATTTGAGTTATTTTTTGAGCCAATATCCAATTACACTGTAAAGGATGTCATCCTTCCTAATCACACCTATTTTCCACCAGTTTGGACCTACGAAAACGTACTGGTAGAAGACGCCGATAAATTGAAATGGAAAAACCGTGATCTTAACAGTATGATGAACAGCGATGCAAACGTGTTAGTGAGTGATGTATATTACCATGTAAGCTCGATTATTCCTTGGATTAAAGAAGGTCATCCTGCCTACGGAAAAACACCTCATCAAGTATACCGCTACCTTTTTGACAAGTATATCAAATTTAATCCTGAAATCATTAAAGAAGCTAAGCAATTTATTCATACCCATCCTGATTTTCGAGATGAAAAGCCAATTCTTGGTGTTCACATTCGTTCCAATGCACTCGTGAATGAAATTGGACAAATATACAACCTCAATAATAACTATCATCCGGTGATATGGAATTTCATGCATAGCTATCAGTGCAGACACATCTTTTTAATGACAGATTCTAAAAAATATGTGACAGAATTCGGAAAGCTATATGGAAAATATGACAAACTTATCCCTAGCGACAGTAAAAAAACGTTTTTGAAAGGCCGTGTTCATCCAAACCGCTCCAACTATCCTAATAAAAGGCATAAAGGTATTGAGCTTGAAATAGATACCCGTGAAATCATAAAAGATACCTACCTTGCCTTGCAGTGTGACTATTTTATCGGCAATGGCTACTCCAGCCTTTCTAACACAGTACTTCGTATGAAAGATTGGTCAGAAAGCAATATTAAACTTTTATATTAGTCATCATAGTCCTTCCAATTACAAATAGAGAATGTAGCTATCGCAGAGATTCATCTGTGTCGGCTGCATTTTTTTATATTTATAGAAAGAAAACATAGTAATACATAAAGAAAGAAGAAAGAAGCAATAAGAATATTAAATTATTCTTTAATGCTTCTACTAAAGCTGCTATGTGTATCGTTAAATTAGTAGCAAGAGAACTGTCCCTTTGTTTCCTCAAACAATAATTGCAAATTTTCCGCTACATAATCAGGATAAATCTTTGCTTTTTCTATATCTTCCTTACTAGAAGATCCTGTTAAAACAAGGCAAGTTCGAAAATCATGTATTTTCCCTAACATAATATCCGTATCGAGACGATCGCCGATGATTAAGCATCGATTACTCTTAATCTGTAATCTCTCAAGAATTTTCTCTCCATAAAATGAGGATGGTTTCCCTACGATATAATGAATCGATTGACCTGATGCAACCTCTATTGCACGAGCAATCGCCAGTGTATCTGCAATGAATCCTCCAGGAACTGGACAAACTGGATCAGGATTGGTCAAGATAAGCTTTGATCCATTTCGCACCGCATTCGCTGCTAAATTTAATTTTTCATAAGTAAAAGAACGGTCTAATCCGACAAGGACATGCGTTGCCTTCAGAGGATTTTTCGTTGTACTTACCGAAAAGCGGCTAAACTCTTCTTCAATTGCTTTTTCGCCAACGATATAAACAAGGGCATTTGGATGTTTCTCCATAAAATAAACAGCTGATACAAAAGTTGCGGTGATTACTTCTGCTAGGTCGGCAGAAATGCCAAATTCCTTTAAGCGCTTTTGGCACTCGATTCTCGTTACTGTTGGTGAATTGGTAATAAACAGAATTTTTTTGTGATTCTTTCTTAAGAGATCCATCGTTTCCTTCACACCAGGCAAAAGCTCATTCCCAACATAGATCGTTCCATCTAAATCAAAGCAAAACGCATCAAAATCGTCTATATTTACCAATCTATTATTCACCTTTATTTAGCCAAAACTTCTGTTAAAAGAAGTTCCTTCCCCTCACGTAATTTTTCTAATGATGTGTTTGGAGCATATTCCAAAACCATCAGGCAATTGTTTGACACTTCCTTCAGGGCAGCAAAAATCCCCTTCCATTGAATGGTTCCTTTGCCAATCGGTAAATGCTCATCTTCTGCTCCTGTATTGTCATGAATATGAATCGCTAGTAGTCTATCTTTTGTATCTCTTATCAGCTTTGATATATCCCAATTGTTTAAATGAGCGTGACCAGTATCGATTAAGAATCCAGCTGTATCATCAACAGAATCTAAAAATCTTGCAAACTCATCTTGGGTGAATAAGGAACTTCCTTTATACCCCACATTTTCAATCGCAAGCTTTACGTTCAAAGGTTTGGCGATTTCGCATAATCGCTTAATATCATTCTTCGCGCGCTCTTGTGCTAATTTTTTATCAAAAACTGGCGAAAAACAAAAACCAGGATGTATCACAACATGATCTGCACCAATCATCCCTGCAAATTCAATTGCTTTTTTATATTCTATAAAAGAAACTTCTCGAATCCCTTTATTTTCACTTGTTAAATTAATATCCCATGCCGGCGGGTGAATTGTATAGCCAACAGGCAATGCTTTTAATTTTGGTGCAAAATCATCAAAAAGCAATTCCATTTCATCCCATTTATCTCCATCCATTAGCAGCTCGACTTTATCAGCACCATTTGCCATTAATTTCTCTATATTTTCGAAAATACCCTTCGTTAAAAGCGGCAAGTCAGAATAACAGATTTCTTTTTTCAAGAATAATCACCTACTATTTTTTTATAAGGCTGTTTTCTCAAAGTTTGTTGTTTTTACGTAAAAAAATAAGAGAAAAAGTACTCAGCAGACTGAATACACGTAGACTCCTGTGGGAATGCGAGAAAGTCAAGACCCCACAGGAGCGTATGCGACGAGGAGGCTCGACGCTCGCCCGCGTAAAGCGAAGTGTATTCGGGCTGCGATTTAAAAGCAACAATCTATACGAAAACAGCATTTTATAATGTACAACCGCGTAAATTTAAAGCTCTTTTGGATACCCAATAGAATTCGTTGTCTCACGATCAAAAAGATGAATATGGTTCATCATCGGCTTTAAGTACATCACTTCACCTTCAGCCCAATTTTTATCCTCGCTCATCGCAATGATTTCCTGACCTTCTAAATCAACATAAACACCGTAGCTGCTGCCTTGGTTTTCAACATATTTGACAATACCTTTTAAAGCATTCTCTTTAGCCGTTTTAAACATTTCAATATGCTCTGGGCGAATGCCAAACGCAAATTGGTCTACACCACTTTGTTCTATTTGCTTGATCCACATTTGAGATAGTTGGAATCCTTGTTTACCAATGATGACATTGCCATTTTGATACTCCACATCGACCACATTTGTCGGCGGCGAGCCGATAAATTTAGCTGTGAAGATGTTTGCCGGACGATGATAGACATTTTCCGGTGTATCAAGCATTTGTAAATTCCCTTCATTCATTAAAGCAATCCGATCTCCGACAGTCATCGCTTCTATTTGATCATGTGTTACATAAACAATCGTTTGTTTATACATTTCATGAATTTTCACTAATTGCTTTCGTGCTGAAACCCTTAGCTGTGCATCTAAATTTGATAATGGTTCATCAAGCAAGAAAAAATCTGATTTCTTTACAACCGCTCTTGCTAGCGCAACACGTTGTCTTTGACCGCCAGATAAATCTTTAGGCAATCTATTTTCATAGCCTTTTAGCTTTAGCATCTCCAATACTGCATCTAACCTAGTTTTGATTTCATCTTTCGGAACCTTTTGAACCCTTAATCCATACGTAATATTATCCACCACATTCATATGGGGATATAAAGCATAGTTTTGGAATACCATGGAAACATCTCTTTTTCCACTAGGAATATCATTTACTTTTCGGCCATTCATGTATAAATTGCCTGAAGTAATATCCTCAAGCCCCGCAATCATCCTTAAAGTCGTAGATTTGCCGCAGCCAGATGGTCCTAGAAGAATCAACCGTTCTCCATCTTTTATTGTGAGATTTAATTCTTTTACTACCTCTGTTTTTCCATATGATTTCCACACATTTTCAAATCTAATTTCTTTCATCGTAAACCCCCGTTACTTAATTCCTGATGAAGTGAATGTTCCGATAATATACTTCTGGAAGATTAAATATAAAGTTAAAGGTATGATTATGGTAATAACAGACACAGCCATTGCTACTGTGAAGTTCGTTCCACCTTCTGAACTAATGTACATTTGTAATGCTAAAGGCAATGTATAATTTTCAGACGTTTTTAAGATGAGGACGGGCCAAACATATTCATTCCATGAACTAATAAAAAACCAGATTCCCGTTGATGTCACAGCCGGCCTCACTAATGGAAGAACAATATCTTTTATAATTCGGGCATGTCCTAAATTATCTAATCGGGCCACTTCAATTAAAGATACTGGGATAGTTTTCATTGATTGTCTCATTAAAAAGATCCCTAGTGCATCTGCAAGCTGTGGTAAAATAACTCCCCATATACTGTTTGTTAAACCTATATCTGAAATAATCAGATAGTTCGGAATCATCGTGACCGTAAAGGGAATAAAGATGGTGCTAATTAACATAAAATACAAAAGATTTTTCCCTTTAAATTGAAAATAAACGAAAGCATACGCAGCTAAAAAAGATGTCACAACCTTAAAAAGTGTTACGCTAGATGCGATAATGAACGTATTCGTCATAATTTTAAAAGCCGGCAAGCTTTCAAAAAAAGTTTGATAGTTTTCTAGAGTAGAATGAATAGGAATAATATTTAATACATTGTTATATGCATCTTGTAATGATTTAAAAGAAGATCCTACTGCAAAGATAATCGGAAATAATAAAATACAAATTGTAATCATAAAAATAATGTGCCAAGGTATCGATACTGAGTTTTTAATTTTCATAGTAGATACCTCTCTCAACAAACTTAAATTCAAGAATTAAAAACACAAAGAAAATGATCATCGTTAAAATCGATATGGCTGCCGAATGACCTGTTCTATATAGAACAAACGCCTCATGGTATGCATGATAAATTGCATTTGAGCTTGCATAATTCGGACCACCTTGAGTAATAACTTTAATCGGGGTAAATACATACTGTAAGCCTTGCACCATTGTAATAATAAATACATAAATACCAGTCGCACTACTCATCGGCAAAACGATTTGAAAGAAGATTCTCCATAATGGAACATTATCCAAACGTGCAGCCTCAATTAATTCACGAGAAATACCATTGATTGATGCATAAAGGACGATAAAGTTATAGCCGAATACCTTCCAAGAAGTAATTAAGCTTAATACGAAGATAACCCAACCATCTAATTTGCTCCAAATCGGCATTTCAATCCCAAACCAGCCTAAAATAATCGCAACAGGTCCTGAGACTGGATTTAAAATCCAAGTAAATAGAATCGACCCTACCACTAAAGAAATAAATGCTGGCAAAAACAATGTGCCTTTATAAAAGCCGTTAAATTTTTTTAAAACCATATCAATCACAAAAGCGAAAATATACGGGACAATACAATTTAAAACGAGTAAAAATGCAATATAAATAAATGTATTGCCAAATATTTTATATGTTTTAGCATCAGATAACACGTCTATATAATTTTGAAAACCGACAAATTTCTTCGTAGGACTAATCATATTCCACTCAAAAAAACTCAAATAAATGGTATATATAAACGGCCAAAACATAAATAAAGCAAATATAATAATGGAAGGAAATATTAAGCAATATGCGGTCCAATTTTCTTTATTAAGTCTTTTCGTTCTTGTTGTGATAGAACTCATTTTCTATCCTCCAAACTTTCTATAATGGTGAAGGTGCTTTGGCAAGCCACCTCAGGCTGTCGACAAACATTTTCGATCAGCCTGAAGTTTCTGCTAAAATCACTTTTATCTACACGCTGAAATGACTTTCGCAAGCCACCTTCATCAATATCCTAAATTACTTTAATAGTTCGTTGATTGCTTCTTCTGTTGGTTTCAACCCTTCTTCTACTGAAGTACTGCCGCCAAGAATTTGATCACGAATATCTAATAATTGTTGTTCCGCTTGTAAGCCTGCATCACCTGGGAATGATGTCCAAGGTACAACAGCATCCATCTGATTTACAGCTGCTTGCATCATTTCATTTTCAGCCAAGAAAGTTTTCAAACCATTTTCTGCTTCTGCAACGTCTTTACGCGGCGGAACATATCCTGTTCCTTCCGTCCATTTTGCCATTGATTCCACACTATAAAGAAATTTCATAAACTCCCATGCTGCTTTTTGTTGATCTTCATCTTTTCCCGTAATAGCCAGCATAGATCCACCTGCTGGAAGTTTCGGTTCTTTTCCTTCCCATACTGGAGATTTAATAGCCGTTACATCAAACTTTGCATTTGTTTGAATATTGGAACGCTGCGCAATCGTTGTATAAACCATTGCTACGTTTTTATCAATAAAACTTTGCACCCCTTGATCCCAAGGTAAATGAGCCGCTGATTTATCTTTCACAATCATATCAGCCCATAATTGGTAGGCTTCCTTTCCTTCTTCTGAAGCAAATGTTGCCTTTCCGTCTGTAATCATTTTTGCCCCATTACTTTCAAGCAAAGCTTGTGTAGCCCAGTTATCAGCTGGTTCTTGTATATATAATCCGAATTTCCCTGTTTTTTCTTTAATTGTTTTCGCAAATTCCTTCACTTCTTCCCATGTTTGCGGACCATTTTCATCTAATCCCGCTTCTTTTAACATGTCCTTATTAATGTAAAGAACAGGTGTACTTAAAGAATAAGGAATTCCTACTTGTTCTTTTTTTGAATTTACAGCTAAACCTAAAACATTTGGCAAAAAATGATCCTGTAAAAATGTTTTATCTTCTGAGAAATGTTGATCAATTACCGTTTGTGGTGATGTGTATTGAAAATTATTAGAAAAATAATCTAAAAAAGCCCATCCAACTTGTACGACAGCTGGTGCTTTGCCTGCAGCTGCTTCCGCTTGTAAGTTTTGCATTAATCCTTTGTACATATCTGGGTTAAATTTCGCAACAACTTCTGTTGTCTCACTTTGTGCATTAAATTCTTTCACTAATTCTTCGACAGTTTTTCCACCTTGTGTTTCAGCATTAACATGCCAGTACTCAATAACCGTTTTACCATCCTTTTTTGCTGAAGAATCACTTGCTGCTTGATCATTTGCACATGCAGTCAAAAGAAATATGATTGATAATAAACTAAATAATTTAAATAATGCCTTCATTTTTTTCTCTCCTTTATACTTCTAAAATTGTTACGAGAAAACTCGGTTCATTAATAACTCAAACACTCCATCATAATCCACTTCGAGCGCAACTTGAACATTTCCATTTTCACTTAATTCAGCAATGGTAAGTCCAAACATATCCCGATGATCATATTCAACATGTACATTCATTTGTTTCGTTTGGACAAGAGAACGATTTACTAATACACTAATGGCCAGCGGGTCACACATATAAGAAAAATCTCTGTTCATAAAATGCATATAGTCTTCAATCATCTTCGTTAATGTGTTCGCTAGTGGTGTACCAGAGGCGGCAAATTCCTCGTTTTTCTCTTTTGAAAAGATCAACTGCCTCGTCACATCAAGACCGATCATGACAATCGGAGCACCAGATGAAAAGACAACAGAAGCGGCTTCTGGATCACACTTGACGTTATGCTCCATTGTTTCAAGCTTCGTCCCATTTTTCCCTAGACGAGTTACGCCCCCCATTAGAATAATTTCTTTTACATAACTTGCAATTTTCGGCTCACGAATAAGGGCTGTCGCAATGTTTGTCAAAGGTCCAATCGGCACTAAGGTAATTCCTTCAGGATTGTTCATAATCGTTTCGATGATGAAATCAACTGCATGTTTCTCTGATTTACAAAAATCATCCTTTAATTCTGCTCCGTCATGTTCAAGGCCTGTCCAATAAATTTTTCTTTTTTGCAACAACGGCTTTTCAATCCCTAGGTATATTGGTATTTGCGACTCGCCACCCAATTGAATAATCTGATGGGCAACCTGAGCCCGCGCTAGGACATCCCCATATACTGTCGTTACCCCTACTACCTCGATTTCTGGAGATTTAAGAGCTAAGGATAATGCAACCGCATCATCAGCATTCGTACCTATATCTGTATCTAAAATAATTTTAGACATCTAAATGCTCCCTCTCTCTTTAGAGAATTAATCCCGTTATTTGTTTCAAAAATGAAACGTATCACCTCACTAAGGCACAAAATGAAAGAGACCTCAAATAAAATGTATATATTCTATACATTCGATTTGAGGTCTCTCTGCTCGCACCATTAATCTATTCACTTCATGTTCAATATAATCCACTATTATTAATTTAATATAAAATAGACGTAAAGTATTATAAATTCACATGAAGAAATTCTTTAAATCAATCTTCCACATTTCTACATTCGATGTCGTGACGGCCATTGCACCACGATTAAGTGCTTCTTTTGCATGTTCAGGTGCATTTAATAGTCCACCTGTAATAACAGGTACTGGCGATACCTTTTTTAATTTCTCTAAAAAATCTGGCGCTCTGCATGGCATTATTTCAATCATATCGGAAACAATTTGATTTTTGCTAGCATCCTTTACTAAATTCGTAAAAACATCCGTATCGATTAAAAAGACACGCTGAATAACATATAATCCGCTTGATTTTGCCTTTTTTATAATCCCTGTTTTTGTTGTTACAATAGCAGCTGGTTTTACATTTCTTTTAATAAATTCAATTCCATCGCGATCCATCTCTAAGCCACCTATTTTATCAACATGAAGTATTACTGGAAGTCCCTGCGACTGAAGGAAATCAACATATCTTTTTACCGTTAAAATCGTTCCTGTCATTAGCAATACAGCACTTAAATTGTCTTTATATTCTATCGCCCGCTCCATATATTTTGGGTCCTTCACCGCTGCCACCATTTTATATTTTTCTAATCTATTTCGTAAGACTTTCCCATCATTCTTCATTTTCATTTCCTCCCTTTTAAAGCAAGGGGACGGGCTCTTGCTTTCCAATTCTTGCATCTTGGGGTTAGTGTTTTCTAAATGAGCTTTCTTAAGTACATTCTATAGAAAATAATACTTTCCTTCTATTAAAATAAAGAAGAGATACCCTATTATTTGTAACCGTCAAGACGAATTTTACACTTTCTGCTAAGTTCCCTTTTACACTTTAGATTGCACATAGCCCACTTGACATGGAGCCTCTACAGGTATGATAAACAGCCTTGAAGCCTTGGTAATAAAAGAACCATGGCTGTTGCTACAAGGCTATCATACCTGCTTCTCCAAATAAAGTGGGCGACAAATGTGGCTAAAAGTGTAAAGTTCATATTAGCGAAAACTGTAAAATTTATTCTGGCGTTCACATTATTAGGATAAATAGTTCAGATACTGTGGAGAAAATGTAAAAACGTAGACTAAATATCATAAGGAATAGTAAGCCAAAAAACAGCTTAATAAACACACAAAAACGCTTGGATTAAAAATATAATCCAAGCGTTTTAAATTAACGGTCTTATTGAATTAAAGCCCACATTCGCTTCAGTACAATTCTTCACAAACTCTCTTTCAAGGGTAACCGGATTGGGCTTTCTAAATTAATTGGAATTCATCTGTATTGGAAACTTTTTATAAAGGGCTTCCCTTTCTTTATCAGAATTTACCACCTCTACTATAAGCTCTTTTTCCCAAAGCTGTTTATCATTCTTATACTTATTAAAAAAACCAGGCAAACCCTTTTCAAGTGTATCCCTTTGAAAAGTTACAGAATAATATTTCTCAGAATCCAACTCCAATGTAATTTCCTCCGCATTTTCAATAAGAATAAACATTGCTATAACATTATAAAGAAAGTTCTTCTTTAAAGTCTCGTCATTTAACCAATAGTCTGAGAGATCCTTATCGGTTATAGAGGATTTATCTTTTAATCCATAAATAACTTTTATTGAATTGCCGTCTTCCAATTCAAATTCACGATACGTTTCCCCTCCTGGAAGAGAATTAATTATTGAACTAACTGCAGAGTTATTTCCAAGATTAGTTTCTTTATATTGCATTAAACTTTCTAACTTAACATTGTCAATGGACTTAATTTCGGTTTTACTATTACATCCAGTTATTAATAAGATGACTAACGAAATTAAAATAGATATCTTTTTCATTTAATTACAACCCTTTCTCTTATAAATATAAATGCATCTAATGAATTACTAAATCTATATTGGGAGATACGTTTTCTTCTATTATTTGCTTCACGTTACCGTCTTCTATTTTATAAACACCTTTGTTTGAGAAAATATACTTTTTATGAATAAAACCATTTATATTATCTGCCTTTAATTTTATTACTTCCTTTTTAGTATTGCTTAAATTTTTTTTATCATATTGTTCTAAATAAGAGGAGTTAGGTGTTCCAGAAATAATATAGATTTGGTTATTATCAAGCTGCATAAATTTTGGTTGATATTCCGTATTAATCTTATTTATGAATTCCTGTTTCTCTATATCATATTGAAGAATAATTTTACTCTCTTTGTTTTTATTCTTCGATTTATCATTCTGATTTTCCAATGTTTCTCTTAGCAATAACCATAATTGACCATTGTCTATTGTCGCATTAAGGTCAAATGCTCTATTTAATAACTTTACATTTTGTAAATTATCAATTTTATAATCTAAGGAATATAAAAGGGTATTGTTGTTAACTGTTAGTATATAGATTTTATTTAATTTTTGATCAATAAGCATTCTTTCAGGATTTCCCTCTATACTCCAAGTCTTTATTGGTTTCTCTAAGTCTGTAATTTTATATTTCTTTAAATTTACACCCTTTATTGAATTAGGAGAATATACCAATGCATAGAGGTAATTATCAGCAAAAACTACCTCATGAACAGCTTCTTTAATATTCCCAATTTTTTTAATTTCGTCTTGAGTTTGAACGAATACCTGATATCCATAAGGTTCTAATTGTTGCGTAATTACTACAGTTTTCTTTTCTGTACCGCTATAAAATGTCGAAGAATAAAGGTCCTGTTCTTTTTTAATTTTATATTTTTTAGTGAGCTTCTCTTGATTAAAATTAAAGACTTTAAGAACCGGTACCTTATCTTCCTCCGACAGGTAACTAATTGAGCTACCTTCATTATTTTTAATTTTCGTATTATAGTCGATATCTGATTTAAATAAATATACTAATACTATTGAAATTAAAATGAACAGTATTGTTAAAAATATAAAATTCTTTTTCATGATGCATTACCTCGTATAATTTCAGTAATATCTGTAGACGAGGCTTTTATAATAGGTCTAAAACTTGCTAAGAAACTAACTATAATGATTAATACGAAGCTAACAATCACTTGCATTCCCGTCATATTAATAGAAAATATATATTTAATCCCACTAGTTTTATTTAAATACGATTCTAATCCCTGTATGATAATAAAGCTTAATGTAATCGAAGCGAAAAAAGATATAAGTGAAATATATAAAACTTCCACAGAGAAAAGTTTAATCAGATGGGAGCGCTCATATCCAACAGCCCTCATAATCCCTATTTCTTTATACCTTCCACGTAATGATTGACCCATTATAGATGCTATACTAATCCCTGAAAATAATAGTAATATGACTAATACAACGCCCCCAACAGTAATAATAATTTTGGCCACCATTGGAATAGATTGGGAAGATTTTAAAGCATAGCTCGTATCGTATCCAAGGCTTTCAATTTGTTCGGCTACATGTGAAATGTTTTCAACATCATCAACAATAACTGTTCCAAATTCGTAAACTAAATTTTTTCTATAATCAGCTAGAGAAAGACCCAAAAATTCTGCATTTAACTGTTCAACATAATCTAAGGTAGCTAAAGACAGGTCTTCAGGGTAATTAGCCAAATAAAATTGATTAAAGAATGAAAGGATCTTGCCCTTTTTTATTTTCCGAATGCCTTCCCCTTCTTTTACTTTTACTGTATAACTTATATTGACCGAATCACCAGGCTTTAGAGTATCCACAATATTTGAATTTAATATAATTTCATTGTTTTTAATAGATTCATCTTTTCCTGATGTGAAATATCGAACTGCTTTATTATTAACACCAACTAAGTTTGTTGACACTCTATTTACACCATATTCTAAACCAACAAATGCTTGAACTTTCGGGTAAGAAGTAATTACACCATTAATTTTATTCATTTCGTGAAAATCGTCCATTGTCAATTCTTTTTCTGGAGTAGGTACGACCTCTATAAATTTCAAACTGTCATTGTCAATAACAGTTGTGTTCATACTAGTTGTTATACTTGAAAAAAAACCAGTCACTACATTAAAAACAATTATGCCGATTGTAATAATAATAATAGGAGATAATGTTTTAAAGCCATTTCTTAAAAAATTATTCCCACCTAACTTAAAATAATCACTTAGCCTCATTATTGTCCTTAACCTCCTCAAGTGTTCCTGATCGCATCTTGTAAAAACGATCTGCATATGCTTTATAGATAGGATTATGAGTAACAACGATTAAACCAACACCTGACAATGACAGTTTTTGGAATAATTCAATAATATTAATTTCATTTTCTTCATCAACATTACCTGTAGGTTCATCAGCTAAAAGGAGTTTCGGGTTAGTTGCAAGAGATCGTGCGATAGAAACCCTTTGTTTCTCTCCGCCTGATAAAGATTTGGGCATATGGTTTATTCTATGAGAAAGACCTACTATATCAAGTAGTTCTCTTGCTCTGTCTTCTCGCTCTTTTTTACTAATATTTTTATGAATAAGTAATGGTAAAGTTACATTTTCTAAAGTATTTAAATTAGGAAACAAATTAAAATCCTGGAAAACAAACCCTATGGTTTCAGCTCGTAACTTGGATCTCTCTTTTTCAATTAAGTTGTTTGTTTGACAAGAATTTAAGTAAATTTCTCCATCTGTGGGCTTATCAAGTAGACCAATTAGATTTAATAATGTACTTTTACCTGATCCAGAGGGTCCCATTATAATATTCATTTCACCTTGCTTTACCGTAATGTTAATATTTTTTAAGATTTGAAGAGTCTCATTTTTCATTTGAAAACTTTTCCCAACATTAACTAATCGTAATAAGTTCTCATTGCTCATTGTACATCCTCCATAAGTAGCTTGTTGGTATTCATCATAAAGTAGGTAGAATAGATATCAGGAAAACTCTCTTTATTATTTAATGCATATCCATGATTTTTGAAAAGATTTTTTACATGATTTGCTATTTTATTTTTATCATAGGGTAAATCTAATTCTTCAAGTAAAGAGGTTTTATAATAAATTAGGTAAGCTGCAATATCAGAATTGATATCAATATTCACTTTATTTATAAAGGGTTCAGTTTTTTTTATTTTATTTAGATACACCCCTGTTCTTGCTAAGGTATCTAAAAATACTAAAGTTGAAATATTATCATTACTCTCAAAATAACTTTTTTGAGAAATAACGATTTGATTTAATATATCTTCTGTGTTTTTTGGTAGCATGTCTTTAGAAATATCACCTTCTAATATTTGTAGAGATCTCGTATAAAAACTCCAGCTCATGATATTAGAACGAACGATTGGTTCTTTTACTTTTTTAAGCAAAGCTTTTTTTAATTCTTCTTTTTTATTTTCCTCTATTTCTTCCCCATCTATTAATTTTAAAAGTGAAACAAAGCTAAATACTTCAAGCGAGTCTAGTTTAATTAATTCAGATATATCAACCTGTTTAATATGTTTAAAAATAGTTTTATCGTATTTAGTAGTTTTATATTTAGAATATTCAACTGAATCTCTTCCAATAAAGGTAGGGCTAAAAGGATTATTAAATGAACTAATAGTTGGAAACATTCCATCTTTGTATACATATGCAGAAAAATCTCTTAATAAAAGTTGTTTTTCCTGTTTCTTAATAGATTTATTTAAGTTTGATAAAATGTTTAATTTATAATATTCGCTTTGAATATCAGATAATCCAAAATGATAATTATCAAGCTTGTTTAAGATAATTGATATTGTCTTGTTTTCAAGTTTAAAATTATTTTGAAACTTATTAATATTTGTAAGACTATTTAGTTCCAAAAGATCATTAAAATTATAACTCTTAAGGTTTACTAACTGATAAACTTTATTATTATCAATTTCAAATTCTGTTTCATAACCCAACATTTTATTTATTTTTATTACAGTATCTATTCTATAAAAATCCTCTAGGATGATTGTATCAATCCAGTATTTTATTTTCTTTGTGTCTATATCTTCTAAAAAACCATAGTTAGATGCTAAATATAACATCATGTAAGTTTGTTGTATCTTTACATCCATATATTCAGGCTTATTTTTAAATTTTTTAAATTCTTCTGAAAGAAAAAATCCTTGTTCATTATATGTGGTATTAAGTAAATATTTTATGTGCTTCCTTAGTAATAGAGCTGCGTTCTCTTGACATAGTTCCATAGATTTCTGTGCTCTGAAAACTCTCTCAATTCCTGAAAATATTAAATTTTCTTGTTCTTTAGGAAACGAATCTTTATGAAGCATTTGAAGGAGAGTTTGACAATAATTTTTATTAGGAGAATGACCTAAAAGTGATGCGGTTTGGTAAACGTAATAAGTAACATACTCATCCTTAGATCCATCTATAGCGTTTATAGGTCTAAATAACGTTTCATTTCCCCAACTTCTTTCTAACATAGTTGCACTAGCCTTTTGTTGCATTTCCAATTTCGAGAATAAATCATCAGTCAATGGAATACTCTCTTCCTTTTTAGGCATTTTATATAATGTAAAGTATAATGATAAAATTAATATTATAATAAAAAGAATTATAATTTTAGGTATTTTATATCTCATTATTATCTCCATTTAATTGTATAATATAATTTAGAAAGTGAATACTAAGTATATTCACTTTCTATGTATGTGGTTACAACATGTTTAATTTAATTTTAATACCAGCGGAAAATTGAAGCGGATGCTGAACGTTTTACACCACGAGCAAGGAAGGATGCAGTGTTATCAGCACCACCACTGATTGGCACTCCAGAAATAGAATAAGATCCTGAATAATCAGAGATCCAAGTATTGTAGTTCGTCCAAGTTCCGGTTAGAGTGTTATCATTGGCAGTACCACCACTAACACCGCCAATAGAAACACCTAATCCGTTTGCCTTAATAGTCCATGCGGTTTTAACCCAATCCGCATTAGGTGGATTATAACCTAAGAACTTTGCACTTACTTGATAACTTTGCTTTTGATAAAAAGCAGTATTACTCATCCAAGCATTAGATTGTATAGAGTTACCTGATAGTTCAGGAATAGGCACAGTTGTCTGATCAGAATATGCACTTGCACTATCCACTATTCCGAATGATAAAGCTCCAACTAATGCCAACGTTCCTAAAAATGTACTTACTTTCTTTCTTGTTTTCAAGATATAACCCCCCTAAAATAATTTTTGTAACCACAAAAAAACCATAACACAGTTTTAAAAAAAAACAGGATTTTCAAGATTTTTCTTAATTTTCAGCAAATAGCATTTTTTGTCGAAATTCTAGTGTGTTCTTTGTAAACGTTGTCGCTTTTTGTCTTTTCAAAGGGAAAATGATCGAAAAGTTTTTTGTAATAATTGAAACATTACTTATAAAAAAACGGGTTGATTTGAAATAAAGTTTGATTTAATTAAGGCTAATATTGATATAAGTGCAAATAAAAAAACATGTTTTGAAAAAAAGATTGATCAAAACATGCTTTTAATTAATGTGATGAATAAGCTTCTTTATGAAAAAGATTGATCATTTTTGAAATCCTTGTTGCACTAAAGCACCCGTTGAATAAGAAAAAACTGGGCTTAAGGACAGCCCTGGACAATAATTCATTGGATAAATTGCACTAAGACCTAATGAATTCATAAAAGACAATCAAGGCTTATATTGATGTTTATAAAGAAAGTGTAAAGCGCCAATATCAATGTTTAATGCTTGATATTTTTGAGAATGAGAAAAAACTTGTCGTTATTATTCTAGATGAAGCTCATCACTTTTCCGCAGGAACTGCGCTTCATTCTAAATTTTAAAGAAGACTCCATGTCTCCTATTTCCCTTGTTGTAGTAGGACAACCTAGCCTACGCAACCTATTAAAAGTGAAAGAGCTAGAGGCGATTGACCAGCGTATTCAAATGCGATATCAAATGAGTAGTTTAACAGAGAAGGAAACGAATGATTATATACGCCACCCGTTAAAGATGGTCGAAACACCTCATGAAATCTTTTCAAAAGAAGCCGTTCAAGTCATTTATAACTTCAGTCAAGGAGAGCCAAGAAAAATCAATACGCTCTGTAGTCAAAGTCTGATAGATGCCTTTATTCAAGGAAATAAAATTGTGGGGGCATCCCATATTCATCGAGTAATGAATGAACAGTAAGAAAGTGAATGCCCAGTATTAAGCCCAATTAGAAGATAGAATTGTCGAAATGGAAGGAACTAATAAAGGATTTTCTAATAGATTTTCTCGACAGTTAAACAGACGTCTTTAAATGCCCGTGGCAATGAGGGTGACCGTTAATCAGTTGCCACTGGCTAGATAACCGACATCGAAGGTGGCTGCGGGCAGTTAACCAACAGTCCTTAATTTTACTGGATTGAGATTAACTCAATTGTATCTATTTTGTGAATGTATCGGACATCCATTCATAAAATTTTTCCTTCTCTTCAAATTGTGGATAATGGGCTGATTGCTCAAAAGAAATAAATTCTTTTTGTTTGGCTTCAATCATATCAAAATATTTTTTTGCTGCATTAGAGGAAGTCATGTAGTCATATTTACCCATTACAAAATAGCATGGTAATTTAAGTTTTGTTACTATATTAGGTAATGGATTTTTTAATACTTCATTTAACAAAATCTGTTGAGAATAGGCTAACCCATAGTTATAACGGATTACATCCAATAAATTATACTCGCTACTGAATAAAATACCTATGTTATCACCATCTGGGTTATCAATAAGTCTTGAAGCCCCACCATATTTCATAACATAATTTCGTGGGGTAAACGTATCACCATTTTTGATTTTTTCAGTTAAACCTTGTAAATACAATACATCATCCTTATTGCCAGCCTTTTGAGCCTGATTAATAGAATAGTTCAAACTGTCAGTTTCGCTTTCTACTGTATCACTCATCTGTCCAATACCAATATATGCTTCATATTTTTCAGGGGCTTTATAGGCAGCTTGAGTTGCAATATATGTACCATAAGAATGACCAATTAGTATTACCTTTTCTTTTCCAAAACGTTTTGATATATAATCCGTCATAGCCAATAAGTCATTCACCAGTAAATCTGATGTAAGATTAGAATAGTCTTCAAAAAAATGATATGATTTCCCACTAGCTCTTTGATCATAATTAACAACCGTAAAATTAGTTTCTAATAAGTTTTGGTATTTATCAGCATATGGTATTTCCGGACATCCAGGTCCTCCATGTACAAAAATAATAACTGGATTATCCTTATCTTTGCCGCGTATCATAATTTCATGACTACTTCCATTTATCTCTACTTGTTCTAATGCACTTATACTGTTATCACCTTTTATATGTGGAGTCCATGTAGGGAAAAAAAGTGCTATGATTAGTAATATTATAATAATTACTCCGATACATTTTATTATTTTCTTTATTTTTTTCATCTAATTCCCTTAAATCCTTTCTGCTTAATGCAATTCAAATATATAATTGATTAAAACATGCTCTTATTTAATGTGATGGATATTGATTATTTTTGAAATCCTTTTTGCACTAAAGTACCCATTTCTTGAAAAAGAAAATTAGAATATTATTTATTTTTTAATTCCATATGTTCTTCATTTTCTCCCCATTTTACAGTAAGTTTAATTGTTGTATCTTTATTTAATAATGTTCCACCTTCGCTACTACCATTTCCTTTTAATGTATCTTTTTTTACGTCTTCTCCAACTTTATCAAAAATAAACACTGCATTATTTACTTTAAGACAGGTACAGTTTACAAGTTGCAATAGATTTGAGCATGTATTTTTTTACTTCCTTTCTAAATTTCATTTCATATTTCATACTTCTACTCTACAAATAAAAGGTAATATACTGTAGTGCCGTAAGTCATTAATAAGTCATAACTATAAAAAAAACGACAAATTATGACCATTGGCTAAATATATTACTTCTTTTAAAATAAGTGGCTATTGAAAACTTATTGATGCCTTCTTTTATAGCGAAAATCTAAAAAACGATCCACCGTGAAATTTTGTGAATAATGGACCTTATGAATTGCCATGGAGTAAACAAGTTCAAAACGTTCCAGTTCGTTGCAATAAAAAAAGATTGTAGACAAAGTCGATTTAACTTTATCTACAATCCCTTACTTTAATGTTTCTTATCTTCTTATAAGACTCTCTTCCATTGCTTTAATAATAGCAGAAGATCTGTTTTTTACATTTAATTTCGAATAAATGCTAGAAATATAATTTTTCACGGTTCCCACTGAAAGAAACATCTTTTCTGAAATGTCTTTATTGGATAATCCTTGAGTTAAACAGTTTAAAACTTTTAATTCTTGATTATTTAAATCATATGGATGATTCATAGAGTTATGGTCAAGTTGTTCCGAGTGTTCGTTATTATTTGATTGCATCTGACCAAACACCTCTTTTGCTAATTGTTGAGGAATGAGGGAACCTCCGTGATACACCATTTTAATTCCCTGAACTAAAAATTCAGGATCAACAGCCTTTAATATATAACCCTCTGCACCAGCATTTAAGGCATTCAAAACATGTGTAACATCTTGAAAAGTAGTAAGTATTATAACTTTTATATTGGGCCAACGTTTTTTAATTTCACCTGTCGCCTTTACACCATCCATCACCGGCATTTGAATATCCATTAAAAGAATATCAAGGTTTTCCCTTTCGCATAAAGCAATTGCCTTTTCTCCATTTTCCGCAGTTCCAACAATCTCAATATCAGAAATACTTTCAATCACAATTTTTAAGCTTTTTCTTAAAATCTCTTGATCTTCAACTATTGCCGCTTTAATCATTATACTTACACTTCCTTTGCCATAGAGGTATGTTACACGTTATCCTCATACCATTATTCAATTTAGAATAAAAGTTAACTGTACCCGCTAATGCCGATATTCGATCTTTCATTGAGCGTAAACCAAACCCTAAATTTAATTCATTACACCCATTTCCATTATCTTCAATAAGAACAATCAATTCTTCTTGTTTAAATGAAATATTTACTTTAATAAAAGTTGCCTTACCATGTCTTTTCGCATTTGTAAGTCCTTCTTGTATACAACGAATAATGGCAAACTTTATCCTTTCACCGACTTTGGTCGCTTCCCCTTCGACATTCAGTTTTATATCTGTTGATGTATGTTTCATAAAATCAACAATCAATTCTTTCACCGATTCAACAAGCGTTTGATCATTCGTTGGCGACATCTGGTGAATTGTTTTTCTCACATCGTTCAATCCATTTCGTGCTAAATCTGAAATCTCTTTTATACTTTTTTCTGCTTCTTTTTTATCTGCCTGATATAGAAAAGGAAGGGCATCTAAACTTGTTATGACCGATGTGAAAATATGGCCAACTGTATCATGCAAATCTTGTGAAACTCTATTTCGTTCTTCCTTAATTGTCAGTTCCTCAATCTTTTTTGAGTAATATTCCAAATCCCTGTTTTTTTCCTCAATAGAGGCAATTAACTCTTTATTAGCGTTATTGACAATGGTCATCCTTCCTAAACATAACCCAATACCATAAAAAATAGTTGTGTCAACAATGGGTGCAAAGATATCCTTATCAGTAAAGAAATTGCCGACCCATGTACCAGCTAAAAAAATTGAGATGTATAAGAAAGGTCCTAACCAAATTAACGGCTTAACTTGACAAGCATAAGCAATAGTAAGGATAGGTACGAATAAAAAATCGTAAGTCTCTGATATTTCATATTGACTCGATAAGTAAATAAACAAAGAACCCGTTAACAACACCTCGGCAATTAAATAATATTGGAATTTTATAAGCCCAGGCCGATAAAATAGTTGGGGTATTATATAAGAACAACTAGCCCATAAAAGTAAAAACCACTTTTCCGAACCTGTCGTACTAACGAATATCGAGTAGCCATTAAAAGTAATCCATATCGTACGAATGAGGAATAGAAAATAGTCCAACCAATGCCATTTCCTTTGATCTATTACTGCTTCCATATTTTTATCCCCCCCATCTCCGGCGTCTATACCATCGTTCCTAAAACTACTTCGCCATTTTCGAATCATGCCTGGAGAAGATAAATAAAACTGCACTGCAGTTTCTAAAGGAGACAGCCCATTCTTGTTCATATAATTGATTATGTTTAGTTTATCTTCAAGCGAGAAACTTGAATAGCTTTTCTTTAAGGCTTCCAGCCCATAATAATGATATATTTTCACAAACACTTCATTTATTTTAACATAAAATTACAATTACCATTTGTACGCATAAGAATTAACATAGTAAATAGCACACCTTTTAACATCATAATTCTCGCATTGACAACAGCTATTGTCATTATGTGAATTTTATTGGGATTTGCCCTGCGATTTCTAATGTTAAAATCTAATAATCGTTGAGATAAAAGGTGAAAAAAAGACCAAATCAACTATGTGATTTGGTCTGCTAATTGGTATGTTATTTCATACATTTCTCCAAGATAACTGAACTACTTATTATTAGAAGTAACCCCTCTTTAAAAGTATATTCGATCATTCTTTATTTTTAACGCATCTGTCTACTATTAGCTGGTGACAACACCCGCTCTAACCATCCCATTAATAAGTCAGCAACAACTGCCATTAAAGCTGTAGGAATTGCTCCTGCAAGGATGATTCCTGCACCATCAGAAGCATTTGTTCCACGGACAATAATAGACCCTTGACCGCCTGCTCCGATAAATGTTCCAATCGTAGCGATGCCAATTACAATGACTAAAGCTGTGCGCAGCCCTGCCATGATAACGGAAAGGGACAATGGCAGCTCGACCATTCGAAGGATCTGCATACGCGTCATTCCCATCGCATGTCCTGCCTCTAAAAGCGTATGGTCAACGCCCATAATTCCAGTATAAGTGTTTTTTATAATAGGAAGTAAAGAGTGTAAAAATAAAGATACGACGACAGTGTTTGTTCCCAGCCCCATAACAAGCATAAGAACAGCTAGCATCGCTAACGCCGGTATTGTTTGAATGACGTTTACTAGAGAAATAATCCACGGGCTGAGCTTGTAATATTGTTCCTTATCCCAATCCATATATTGTATCTTTATATCATCAAAGAAGGTATATAGCAAAGCGATCCCGCTATAATCAAGCCATTGTACTGAATTTCTCTTGCTCGTTACTTTACGTAATAAAATACAATGGTTAATAGGAAGTGGGAGTCATAGAAGGTACAAATAAGCCTTATTTGATCGGCGAACTGGCCACAACTGGCGTAACTGTACGAACACTTCTGCACTACGATAAGATTGGGCTATTACCGACATCCGGCCGTACTGATGGCAACGTTATTATACTGAAGAAGTTATGCTTTGTTGCATCACAAACCTATATTAAACAATCAGTGAAACACTATCTAGCGTCCCAATCGATTTCGAATTTGAACATTTCACTCTGAGAGGAGTTGTTTATAATTGATCTTAAAGAAACAAGGAACTCGAGAAATATTTGATGAGAGATCAAAAAGAGTTGTTTGGGCTGGATACGCATCATTTATTTGGGTGACCGTATTTATTTTATTCCATATTTATTGGTACTATGGCGGGCGCTTTGGCTTAGGTGATGCATCTGATTCGATTCCTCCACCACCTACGACTCTTTCACAATGGATTTATTTTTATATTGTTATTATCATGTTTATTGCAGGTACCATTGTTCCCCTTGCAACGATTCAGTTCTGGGGAAGGTTTATCCCGCGCAAAATTATACTTATAGCCTGTTGGCTTGGATGTGTGATTTTGGTTCTGAGAGGACTAGCTGGGATGGTTGATGATCTGTCTCGATCATTAGGTTTGCTGCCAACTGGTCTCACCGGATTAACTTATGAGCAAACTACTGGAGATGAACATATAACAACATACACGCTTTGGTCAAGCCGGGCAATAGATGATATTTCTTTTTGGGCGGGATTTTATACGGTTTAGCGGCTAGGTTTTTTCAGCATAAAGTACGTAAGAAATGAACACTTATTGTTACTTATGTATAAGAAATACGACTATTTTAATTGTAGGCCAAGGCTGTTTTCGTATAGATTGTTGCTTTTAAACGCGCAGCCTGAATACACTTTGCTTTCCGCGGACGAGTGCCGAGCCTCCTCGTCGCTATGCTTCTGTGGGGTCTCGCTTTTCCCGCAGGAGTCTACGTGTATTCAGACTGCTCAGTGCTTCAGCGATGTTTACTATTTTATTCAAAAACAACAAACTTATAGAAAACAGCCTACCAAAAAGAATAGTATGAAATCTATAAATAACTACTTTCTACTTTTATGGAACTGATTTGTTCAAATCCAATCAGTTCTTTCTTTTCCTGTTCAGAAGGACCTTCGTCAATTTAATCCAGAATCTGCATCAATTATTTTATCCATTGGATGCCCGCTATCTGTTAACGTTTTAATCTCGGATCCTAAATACAAATCTGTCTGAAAGTACCCGTTTGGTAGATTCACATCTACTGTATATGTACCTGGTCCATATACTTTTGTAACATTGTCGTATGGAGTCTGCACCTCATATGGTTTGCTGTAGTCTTGAGGTCCTGTTCCTTCCGGATAAGAATAGCTTGTAAAACTAATCTCAACCGGCTTCATCCCTTCAGGTACGGTAAAAGTTGCTTCTCCACCATTTACGCTGGATTGAAAGAACTGGTCTAACGGACGCTGTGGTTCAATCTGCTCATTTGATTTTGAAATTTCATTAACTTTTATGGATTCACTCCACAATACTCCTGTTCCTGGATGATCTAGACGCTGGTAGGCTTTAAACATATAATTTCCTTCTGCCATCTTATCAGAGTGATAGGTTAAAACTTGAGTTTCACCAGGTGCTAACGCTTTAACCTCTCCTGACGCAATAACTGTTCCATCTTTAGGATTTCCATCTTCCGACCAGTAAACCTCATACACAACTTCTCCCTGCATTGCTCTTGAATCCTGACCATTTTTAATGGTAGCAGAAATACCATTCGACGTTGTACCTGTTGTTATAAAAGACAATGAACTTTTATCCCATGCTGATTGAACGTTTTTTCCCTTTTGTTGATTATCTATTTTTGTTTGTACATGTTTTGCTGCAGCCAATGTGGCCTGTCCAGGTTGTACACATGGAAGAGCCAGCAATGATAAAGCTAGTATGCCTGCCGTTATTTTATGTATCTTTTTCAATATTCTCCCTCATTTCATTGGATTTGGAAATCAAAAGTTTGTTCGTCCATTTCACCGTTTAAATTAAAGAAGGAACTAACATGTTGGTTAGTCCCTTCTTCATTTTCTTCCATCCAGTAAGAAGTCCTTAAAAATTACTTTAAAATAATGGTCGATGAGGCTGGGAGGGTGATTTGAATATTCCCGTCAACACGCTTCACCTTAGTTTTTCCACCGTTAGAAAATAATCGTTTGTTGCCTTTGACTGTTGGATCAGTTATGGTTACTGTGACTGTTTCCTTCGACAGATTGTGCAAAACGAGCACGGAATCTTCCTGATAATTTCTGGTATAACTTATCACCCTGCTGTCGCCGGTTTTTACTTCGTTAAGATCCCCTTTCGTTAAAGCTAGAGAGGATTCACGAACATGAATCAAATCTCGATAATGATTAAGTAAAGAATCCTTGTCTTTATCTTCTGATTCAACAGAAACAGCAGTGGTTCCCACGTTATAACGCGGTGCTTCCCAAGTTGTTTGGCCTTCGCCATCCCCTTGATACCAGCGGAACGGTTCACGTTTATATTCATCCGGCCCCTCACCAAGCATACCGATTTCTTCCCCATAGTAAATGTACGGATTACCTGGCATTGTCAGGAGTATTGATGCTGCCATTTTCGCTTTATCCATGTCTCCGTTCAGCACCGACATGGTCCGTGCTTGGTCATGGTTGGTTAAAAACGGTGCATCAATCACTGATGTACTAAAACTTTGATAGAGATCAAGGGTGTTCGCTTCAAAGGAAACTAGTCCATTATCTACACCGGATTTCACGGAATCTACAATTTTTCCCGCAAGGTCAAAATTGAAATTGGAGTCCAGTGCCTGATAGTATGGTGCGATATTATTTGGACGATCCCAAACTTCTCCGACCAAATAAGCATCCGGTTTCACTTGTTTTAACCCTTGACTGAACTCTTTTAATAAGGCAACGTTTTTATCCGTCTCGCCTGTATAAATATGCATGGCCGCATCCAGTCGGAATCCATCAGCACCTTGTTTCAGCCAAAACTGTCCAATATTGATGGCTTCTTCACGCACTTTTGGATTATCGTAGTTCAGGTCTGGCATTGCTTTATCAAATACGGCATAATAATAGTCTCCTGAACCGGGATAACTTTCCTGCCAAACCTGTTGACCCCAAGGTCCTTTTTCGTTTATATCCGTATCTTTGTCCGCCCAAATATAATAATTTCTATATGGGCTGTTCTTGTCTTTCATTGCTTCCTGGAACCAAGGATGCTTGCTGCTCGAATGATTCAGCGCAAGATCCAGGATGATTTTAAGTCCACGCTTATGTGCTTCATCGGCCATATGACGGAAGTCTTCAAGCGTTCCATATTGCGGATCGACATTATAGAAATCTGTCGCATCATACTTATGGTAAGTTGGCGATGGGTAGATCGGCATTAGCCAAACAGCGTCAACACCTAAATCTTTTTTCGTATGACTATTTCCGTCGTTTAAATAATCCAGCTTATGAGTTACCCCATTAAGGTCGCCATGACCATCTTCATTTGAATCATAGAAAGAGTTGACAAATAGTTCATAATAGACACCAAGATTATCGTTTGCACCAGCAGATGGCTGATCTTTTGCCAGCACTGCAGGCGCAGCGCTGAATAATAAACTCGCTGTCAATATTAGAGAGAGCGGTTTTTTCATGTTCACATTCCTCTAATCTTATTGAATTTGTAGTTTTCCTGACAAGTCAGCTGGTATTTTTACATAAAGTACTGAAGCGTCATGATCGAAATAGTAGCTGTTTTCTTTTAATGAATCCAGACTGTCTGCTTTCGTATAGTCTTGATTTTTAGCTTTGATTTTCTTTGGTTCTTCTGCTTGATTTAATTTCAATGTATACGATTGAAGTGCTGAATCGTAATTTTGAACCTTTTTGTTTTGTTTAAATTCAATGTGATTTCCTTTTTTAGCTACATAGAAGTCAGTCACATTAAACTCGCCGTTATTTTCGTCAAGCGTTTTACCATCATCTTCATAGAAACTATAAGTTGCTTCATTATCTAAATAAGTATCAAGCGTAAGATTTGTTAACTCGTTCTCACCAGTGTGCTGCTGTATTTCACGAGTCGGAATAATCGAGTCCTTTTTCACAAAAATCGGCATATAGTCTAAAGGAGCATTGATATTGATTGTTTGTCCGCCCTGATATTCTTTGTGATCCCAGAAGTTCACCCAAGTTTCACCTTGAGGCAGGTATACATCGCGGGATGTTTTACCCTCAGCGACAACTGGAGCAATCATCATTGAATCGCCAAACATAAACTGATCATCGATATTATACGTGCCTTTATCCTTTTGGAACTGATAAACAAGTGGCTGTTGAACAGGTTTCCCAGTTTTTGCAGCGTCATTAAAGGCATTGTACAGGTAAGGTAGCAACTGATAGCGCATTTCAATATATTTTTTGCTGATCTTTTCAACATCTTCACCGAATGACCAAGGTTCCTGATGATAGCTTCGATCACTCCATTGATCGTAGTGAACACGAGCAAATGGCAAGAATGAACCGAGCTCAATCCAGCGTGCAAATAGTTCAGGATTTGCCTTGCCGCCAAATCCGCCGATATCATTTCCGACAAATGCTGCTCCTGATAGACCAAGATTCATATTCATCGGTACAGACATTTGCAAATGTTCCCACGTGCTTAAACTATCCCCTGTCCATACAGCAGCATAGCGCTGAGTACCAGCAAACATATCGCGAGTAAGGATAAACGGTCTTTCATTTGGCTTGCTAAGCTTCCATGCGTTATATGTCGCTTCGTTTTCCAAGTGTCCGTATAAATTATGGAATTCTGTATGAAGCACTTTATTCCCTTGATCATCTTCCCCATAAGAATCGAGCGGCAATGTATGGAAGAATCCATCCCCATCATTAAATACGGCAGGTTCATTCATGTCGTTCCAAATCCCATCGACACCTTTGTCGAGAAGAGAGGATGCAGTATGTCCAGCCCACCAGTTGCGTACATCGCTTTTTAGAAAATTAGGAAATGCTGAATTTCCTGGCCAAACAGGACCGATATAAGGTGTTCCATCTGCTTTTTTCACCCAGAAATCTTTTGCTGTTCCTTCATTGTAAATGGAATATTGATCATCTTGTTTCACTCCCGGATCATTGATAGCTACGGTGTGAAAACCTCCCATATTTTCAATTTGATCAAAAGCATTTTTGAACGGGTCGTTCCACGTAAAGACTCTATAGCCATTCATATAATCAATATCAAAGTTCAGTGTATCGAGCGGAATTTTTTTATCACGATACGTTTTAGCAATGCTGGTAAGCTGTTCAGGTGTATAAGCCCATGCACTTTGTTGAAGACCTAACGCCCATTCCGGAGGCAGATTGATTTTACCTGTTAACTCTGTGTATTGATCCAACACGTGAGAAATATCAGGACCGTTCATAAAGTAGTACGTTAATGGACCGCCATTTGCGTAAAAATAGTAGTAATCATCTGATTCGCTCGCCATTTCGTAGTAAGAACGATAAGAGTTATCGAACAAAATACCATATGCTTTTCCATCTTTTAGACCCATAAAGAAAGGGATGGAAGTATAAACATATTTTGTACTATTGTTATATCCATATGAGTCCGAGTTCCACATTCCTAAACTCTTTCCGCGTTTATTGAATGTGCTGCCTGTTTGTTCGCCGAATCCATAAAAATTCTCATCTTTGGATGTTTTTTTGAAAACGTACGGCTTTCCGTTCTCGTAACCGGCTGTTGCCTCATTATTTAAGTAGTCTTCATTGATAACTTGTCCCTTTTTATCTAGGACCTTAATGCCAAAAGACTGTTCGTTTACAACCACTGTGATTTCGCTTGACTTCAGTGTGTACTTCCCGTCCTTTTCTGCAGCTGTAAACTTAGGAGTCTTCCAATCTTTCTTCTGAATGGCTGGTGAGTCTTTTTCTTGCGTACCTTCAGGAAGAATAGAAACTTTGATCATATCCTCAGATAACATATGGATATAACCATCATAGTTTCCTAGATCAAATTTAACACCGTCTTTGATTTTTTCTGTATCATTCACAGAAAGTTTTTGTAAATTATTCTTATTTAAAGGTGTATCTGGCTCCGGCTGTGCAGCGGAAGCTGGTGATATTACAGTCGATAACCCCATGATTAAAGCAAGTGACAGAGAAGCGATAACTTTAATTTTTGGTTTTAGAATGGACAATGACATTTACCTCCAACGAAATATAATAAAAAAACTCCAAAGGGAACCGGTTACCTTGGCTTGCTCTTAAATTAGCAATTAATGGAGCCCGTAACAATCGGGAAAAACTCCTACGAATATTTGAATGCACTTTTACATCAAAAAATGCTAAAAAAGTAGTTTTAAATAAAAGCATCAAAAAACAACATAGACATTGATTGCGCCTTGTTTTTGTTAATCCATTTCCATGTGGCAGATCACGTCTAGTTTTTAATAAATAGAAAGGATAATTTCAGAAAAACATAGACCGAGAGTACTATAGGACTTTGCTCTTTGTTTATATTCGTTTGAATTGTCACCATTTTTCTTCTCGTGTTTCCCTAAAAATAATACACTTATAAAAAGTAAAATTACCATATTAAGTATTAAATTAAAAATAATGGGTTTTTATCATTCGATTTTATGTTCCATTATCAGTGTTCTATTTTTCTCTTTTTGTTCAAAATAGAACACTTTGACATATAGTTGAAAAAAAAATGATATGTTAATTTTAAATAATAGGATAGACAGACATATTTTCTACAAAACTTAATTGGTCAAATGCCCTTTTGACCATTACAATAAAAAAAGGAAGATATGAAAGGCGGGGTTTTATGGTAAAACAACTTTTATGGCGAAAAAGCTTTTCATCTAAGATTATCGTTGCCTTTCTGCTTGCATTTTTAATTCCGACACTGTTTACTTGTTTGTCTTTCTACTTGGAGTCTAATTCCATATTGAAGAATAATGTGCGGATATCGACCATACAAATTGCTAAACAAACAGCAGATTCTCTCTCTTCCATTTTAAACGTTGGCATGGATTCCTCTGATTTTATCAGCAGTGATCCAAATATTCAGGATGCCGCTTTACAATTGAAGTATACTTCAGCATCCGAACAGAGGAAGAATTCCAATTATATAAATTCGCTCTTAAATAATTATGTTTACTCCAACTCCTTTGTCAAAATTGTTTATGTATTAAACGAGAAGGGAAATGGTTGGGGAAGCGGTACTTTTTCTGAAAAAAACCTAAAAAGAATACAACTCTATAACCAAAGCTGGATCAAAGAAGCCAAACAAAAGGATGGTGCATTGGTTTGGCAAGGAATTCAGTATGATCCTTTCGACGGCGGTGGTATAAATACCGATTTAGTTCTTCCCGTCAGCAGGGTGCTTAAAAATTTTGATTCCATGAAAAATATCGGGTTTGTTCAAGTTCACTTGGATGGGAGAACGATTCTCAAAACGATTGGCCAATTGAAACTCGGCAAAACAGGAACGTTTTTCGTTGTTGATACGGAGGGAAGAATCATGATAGATTCTAATCTTCATTTAATCAACAAAAAGGTGGATAACCCTGATTTATATAGGTATGTAGTGCAAAAGGATGCTGAAGAATTTGAATTTAAAATAAATGGTGTTCCCTACTATGGTGTCAAACAGCTTCTCAGCAATGGCTGGATGCTTGTAGGTACCGTTCCCGTGAATGAAATCAGCGGACAGTTGGACAGTCTGCAAAATCGGATTTTATTCTACTCTGCTATTTTTTCCTTACTTGCATTCTGTATTGGACTTTTCTTTGCAGCAAGGGTGACAAAACCAGTAAAACAGCTAACAAAAAAAATGATGAGCGTGCAGCAAGGAGACTTAAAAGTAAGAACAGATGTCCAATCTTCTGATGAAATTGGCTTTTTAGGGGAACAATTTAACAAAATGCTTTATGAGATTGAAAATTTAATGCAGCAGGTGGAAATGGAGCAAAGTGAAAAATATCATGCGGAACTTCGAGCAGTTATGCATCGAATCAACCCTCACTTTCTATTTAATACACTCAGCACTCTCCGTTGGCTTATCGATTCGAAACAAAACGACCGTGCTTCTTTAGTATTATCAGCATTAACTCATCTATTAGAAGCGAATATGGGGAAAAGCGGAAGTATTATAACTGTAGAAGAGGAACTGAATATTATCCAAAAGTATTTGGTTATATTGGAGCTTCGCTATGAAAAAAACTTTCACCTTCAACTGCATTTGGAAGCGGGAATAGAACAGACTCCTATCCCCCGAATGCTTCTGCAGCCTATAGTGGAAAATTCCATCTTTCATGGCATAGTGCCAAAAAATATAGATGGAGAAATCACCATTTTGATTCGTTCCTATCATGTTGATGGATTAGAATTGCTTATAACCGATAACGGGCTAGGAATCAATAAAGATAAGCTGCAGGAATTGAATAACCCAAAGACTGCTTTAGAAAAAGGAAAAGTTGGAATCGGGCTGCGCCATATTTTTGATACGCTCCGACTATATTATCCAGATAATTGGGATTGGGCTATTTCAAGCTGTCCAAAACAAGGAACAACAATTCGAATCCTGTTAAAAAAATTAGCAGAGCAGGGGGAATAACATGTATAAAATTCTTATTGTAGATGACGAGCCTGTTATCCGTAAAGGAATCTCTTCTTTTATTGAATGGGAAAAAGAAGGCTTAACAGTTGATGACAACTACGCAAATGGCTTAGAAGCACTTGATGCTCTTAAAAAAAATTCATTCGATATTCTCATAACGGATATCAAAATGCCATTAATGAATGGGATTGAACTTATGAAGCAAGCAATGGAGCTTTATCCTTGGCTAAAGGTGATCCTAATCAGCAACTACAGTGACTTCGAATACGTAAAAGAAGGACTTAAACTTGGTGCTGTTGATTATTTGTTAAAATTAACACTTAAAAAAGATGATCTTATTACCGTTCTGCGGAAGTGTATTTCCTCTTTGGAGGAAGAACGAAAAAAGAATTCTGAACTCATTCATTACCAGCAAGACGCAATCTATCTAAACCGCAAAAGAGTCGAACAAGAGATTAAAAGATTGATTGTTCAAGAGAAGATTTCCTCCTCTGATACAAGTTGGGCCCCAGCATGGCTGGAACAGCAATATTCTTGTGTTTATCTTATTCTCGATGGCGCAGAGGAATGGAGAGAAAATCATGGCTATCTCTATGTACAGTTCCTTTTAGAGGAATTGCAAAAAATGTTTTATGAACAAATGGAAGAAGGAGTCGCATTGCTAGTGTCTGAAAGCGGCCTGTTTTTTATCATGCCTAACAGCGACGGAAATGCACAGCACCTCTTTCTCGAGTGGAAACAATTAATAGAAAAGACATGGAAAATTTCCATGTCTGGAGGCTTTGTGACAGAAAGGGAAGCAAGCCATATTCTTGAAGGATTTTCAAAAAGCCATTCAGTCTGCCAAAGACGCTTTTTTGAAGGATTAGGCAGCCTTTATTCTATCCATTCATCCGATTATTCCACGAAGAATACTGTAATTATCAAAAAACAACAAGATGAATGGAAGCCTTTCTTTGATATGATCCGCAATGGAGACCCTGTTTCCTCTGCGATTGAAATTGCTTTTGATCGCTGGAAAAGCGGAGCATTAAATCCAGAACAAGTCAAACAAGAGGCGTGCAACCTTCTTAAAAGAACTTACGAATTAAATGCAGATACCGAAATACTGCTTTCTGAGCAGTTTGAACTTCTTTGTCGTGCTGAAACGCTCGAAAACATGACAGCTATTCTGATTAGTCAACTAGAAGAAATTTGGACACCCATAATACCAAAATTAGCGGATAAAGATTATAATGAGCAGTTGATTATAAAGGCTTTGGAATATATAGCTTCCCATTATACGGAAAATTTGACCCTACAGAGCGTAGCAGATACTGTCCACCTCAGTAAAAGTTATTTCAGTCTTTATTTCAAAAAGAAAACTGGCCGAAACTTTGTTGACTATTTGATCGATCTTCGTATTAGAGAGGCAAAGCGGCTTTTGGTGGAAAATGAAAGCCGCATCTATGATATTGCAACGGCTGCAGGTTTTAATGACGCAAAATATTTTAGCAAATTGTTTAAAAAAGTAACAGGATTAACTCCAAATGCGTACAGGGAAAAGCACCAAGCAACAAAATTGTCGATTTAAAGAAAAGCGGAAGCGCCTTGCTCAGCCCCGAAGAAAAATGTTCGCATGACTCAAAAAGCGTTTTTTACTTTTAGAGGCATGGGGTTATTTTTCACAAGAGATAGGTGCTTGCACTAGACACTCATCTAAGTTGAAAATTTTATATTTTCTTATCTTCTAAAGAAAGGATGATTAACGTTATGTTTTGGCGGTATGTATCCTTCGTACTGATTATACTATTAATGACCGGATGCAGTAACTTTTCCATGATCTCGAATCCAAATAAAGTGCGTAAGCTTCATGACAGTGAAAAACAGATCATCACTTTTTGGCACACTTACAACGATAAAGAAACCGAAGTTTTGGAAGAGAAATTAATTCCTGCTTTTGAGAAGGAGTATCCAAATATTCAAGTACGATCAGTAAACCTAGCCTTTGATATTGAATTAAAGAACAGCTTAATGGCACGTTCCTTTTCCAACCGAGGTCCTGACGTGGTACGAATCAATATATCGTGGATTCCAGAGTTCTCACAGAAAGGTTTTCTAGAACCTTTAAATACGTTCCCAGACTTCGAAAATATCCATAACAGGTTCAATCCAAAATTCATAAATATAGGCTTACGTAATAATATTTATTATTCTATCCCACTCAATATCTACACGAAAGCTGCCATTTTTAATCGTGAAATTTTGGAGAAATTAGGATATTCCAAGCCGCCAAGTACAATGAATGAGGTTCTAAATCTTGCCAGGCAGCATCACTTTTCCATTGGAATGGCTGGTCTAAGTTCTTGGGATAGCTTCGCATACCTATACAGCCTTGGAGGGACTGTAACTGACAAGAACTTCCATAAGGCTTCCGGCTATTTAAATGGAGATAAAACCCTCCATGCAGTGAAGCAGTTAACAGAACTTTACAAAGATAAACTGATTGATCTCCCTGTAGACAAATTGAGTGCTAGAGAAAACTGGAATAGAATGGAATCCGGAAATATGCTAATGGTGGATGATGGACCATGGTTTTATAGTTTATTGAGTGATGCGAGTTTAAATCAGGCTCACAAGTTGACCTTACCTGTACCGTTTCCCAATAATAATCGTCCTGTATCCATAATTGGCGGTGAAAATCTAGTGATCATGAAAGGAAGCAAACATCCAGAGGAAGCGTGGATATTTATGAAGTGGATGACAGCAAAGAAAGCTCAGCTTCTTATGGCACAGACAGGATTGATTCCAACTAATATGGAAGCCGCAAAAATATTAGAAGAATCCGGTAAATCCTACCCTTATTCTTCTTATGTGGAAGCTATGAATTATGCCTTCCTTTGGATATCTGATAAAAATTGGTATAAAATTGATAAGGTGTACACCGATTATTTAATTAAAATATTCGCTGGTGAATTGTCAGTAAAAGAAGGATTAGACCGTGCAGCAGCTGAAATAGATGAGCTGTTAGCAGAATAGAAATATTTTTGGGAAAAGGAAGGATCCTTCCTTTTCCATTTGTTTATTTGTGATACGGTTCACCTTAACATCTCTGCACTGAAATTCCGCTGTCTCCACAAAAAAACCTCATAAAAATTCCATTTTAAAAAAGAATAGTACGAAATCTATAAATTAATACTTTCTACACTTTAACTTTTTGTTATAATATATCGGTAAATTATATGGAAACGTTAAAGACATGACAAACTAGTATTAATTTGTCGCTATAGTTTCAAGCTTAACGCTTGCCAATCCTTCAAAGATTGGTAGTTTTTTGTTTTAGGCTCTGTTAAATTCCCTTGTTGATTTTCAAAAGGTCAGGGAATCTACTCCCTTTCCATAAACAACATTATCGTTAAACAGAGCCTTGTTTTAAAAGAAGAAAAATAGGATAGATTTGGGAGAAGACTGCATGTTTCTAAAGAATGTAACATTGGCAAAAAGAATTAATTTACTTCAAAGTGTGATATTAGCATTAGGATTTATTGCACTAATCTTAACCATTCTAAAAGTTGTTTATGGAAGCAGCCTTCAGAAAGCGGAGCAATATGCCGAGCAAAACTCTCTTTATTATGCAAGACACGTCGAAAATGAATTTAATAAATCCAAAAGGTCACTGGAACAGGTATTAGATACTATAATGCTGCTGAGAGACGATCATTCACTTACACGCGAGCAAGCTAATCAGCTCCTGATTCAACACCTTAAAAGGAATGAGAATGTAGTAGATAACTATATGGTATGGGAATCTAACGCATTTGATGGAAAGGACGAGTTTTATAAAAACAAGCCAGGGTATGATGAGACAGGCCGATTTCTTCCATGGTGGAATCGAATGGACGGGGATATAAAGCAGCAGCCGATTCCTGATTACAATGATCCAAAAGCAGACTGGTACCAGATTCCTAAAAAAACGTTAAAACCTTATTTTTCAGACCCCTATTATTATCCTATTAATGGACAAAAAGTATTAGTTACTTCGCTTATCCTTCCAATTATCGATTCATCCGGAATGTACTTAGGAGTCATAGGCATTGATTACAAGATGTCTACCATTCAAAATATGATGACGGAAATTCGGCCAATGGAGGGTTTTTCAGGACTGCTGACATCTGAAGGAAAATATATTGCTAATAGCCACGATAAATATTTAAATGGACAAGTAAATCCCGTCATTAAGAAGATTTCTCCAGCTTTAAAAGAAGGAAAAACGAAGTATATTTATGATGACTTTGAAGGCAAATCCGTCCTTCGAGTCTATCGATTGATACAAGTAGCAGGAATAGACGATTACTGGCTCTTCGAATCGGTTATCCCACAAGAAAATATTATGAGCGATTTTAATCGTATACTGAACTGGTCTCTTTTCTATGCAGTGATCATTCTTACGATTATGCTAATGATGATTTCTTATTTCATTCGCCGTTCGCTTCTTCCATTAAAACATACCGTTTTCTTAATGGGCGAAATAAGCAAAGGGAATTTTCATGTCAAAATTGATCAAAATCAGTTTACAAAAGATGAGTTCGGTACATTAGCAAAATCCGCTGATAAAATGGCGCGAAACCTTCATGATCTCATTGAAAATTTAGAAGCCCAAAATGAAGAGATTATTGCTCAAAGCGAAGAAATACAAGAACAACAAAAACACAAAGATCAGATTCTTATGGAACTAACTCAAGCTAAAGAAAAAGCGGAGGCAGCCAGTCTTGCTAAAAGTGATTTTCTCGCTAGCATGAGTCATGAAATTCGTACACCGATGAATGCCATTATTGGAATGGCAGAATTATTATATGAAACATCTTTGACGGAAGAGCAGAGATTTTACGTGGAAACGTATAAAAAAGCAGGGGATAACCTTCTGAATTTGATTAACGATGTATTGGATTTCTCTAAAATAGAATCCGGATATATCAAGCTAGAGCAAGCACCATTTGACCTTGAGGAAATGGTGGGAAAAACAGCTGAAATTATGGCGATCCGTGCTCATGCTAAACAGTTGGAGATGTTGATCCACGTCGACTCTTCCGTACCAAAGTTTGTACTTGGAGACGCTGATCGAATACGTCAAGTATTGTATAATCTTATTTCCAATGCAATCAAGTTTACGGAGCACGGTGAGATTGTTGTTTCCGTTAAAAAAGTAGAAAATGAATACCTATTCTCCGTGACTGATACAGGTATTGGAATCCCGCAAGAAAAACTAGCGGCCATCTTTGATAGATTTACACAGGCAGATACGTCCATTACCCGTAAATACGGTGGTACAGGACTTGGATTATCCATTTCCAAAAAGCTGGTCGAGCTTATGGGTGGACACATCGGCGTAGAAAGCAAAGAAGGTAAAGGAAGTCATTTCTATTTTAAAATTCCTTTAAGTCAATCTAGTAGTGAAAAACCAAAATCACTTTTGGATGAAACGCAATTAAAGGGGATTAAAACGTTGATTGTCGATGATAATCTAACCAACCGCATTATTTTACGTGGCTTGTTGGAAAAGTTAGACATGGAAGTCGTTGAAGCTGCAGACGCAGAACAAGGTTTAGAACGATTAAAAACAGCTTCTCAAAATGGAGCTCCTTTCCAACTTCTTCTGTTGGATTATCATATGCCATACGTAAATGGAATTGAAATGTTTGAGAAGATCCAAAAAAATAAGATATCTAAGAATCTAGCTATTATGATGCTTACATCAGATGATCAGCATCAAACGATTAAATCCTGCAAGAAGATCGGCCTACATTCTTATCTCATTAAACCAATCAAAAAAGGCCCACTTATTCAAATGATAAGAGAAACAATCGGACAGCAAACGATTGAAACTAAACCGTTATTCATACCGCAGCCTTCCTTATTGCCAGACACGAAATCTAACTTGAAAATATTGTTAGTGGAGGATCATGAAGATAATCAACTATTATTTACGTCTTTCCTAAAGAAAACGAATCATCAAATTGCTATCGCGGAAAACGGAATTCAAGCTATCAAAATGTTTAAGGCTGATCAGTATAATCTTGTATTTATGGATATTCAAATGCCAACCATGGATGGCTATACAGCGACTCGAGAAATTCGCCATTGGGAACAAACTCATCGGAAATTTAGAACACCTATTGTCGCCTTAACCGCTCATACGTTAAAGGAAGATCGAGATCGCTGCATAGAAGCAGGTTGTGATGATTATTTAACAAAACCTATTAAGAAGAAAGAGCTTCTTGCGTTTATTGAAAAGGCTGTTTTCTAAAAGTTTGTTGTTTTTGATAATAAACATGACTGAAGCACTGAGCAGCCTGAATACACGTAGACTCCTGCTTAGAAAAGCGAGAAAGACGAGACTTGCGCAGGAGCATAGCGGCGAGGAAGCTCGGCACTCGTCCGCGAAAAGCGAAGTGTATTCAGGCTGCGGGGTAAATAACAACAATCTATACGAAAAGAGCCATTGCAAAACAAAGTCGAGGTGAATAAATTGGAGCTAACTAAAGAGCTTTATACAGTACATATAGATATAGATCTTGAAGCACTCATCCCAGGATATTTGGAAAAAAGACAAAAAGATATACAAACAATAGAGACAGCACTTCACTCCGATAACTTCGAAACGATTAGAATGATAGGCCACAGTATAAAAGGCAGTGGAGAAGGGTATGGTTTTGACCTGATCACGGAGATTGGAGCTCAAATCGAATTAGCTGCTATAGAAAAAAATCAAGTACTCATTCAGAAAAGTCTAGAAACTTTGGCAGATTTCTTACATCATGTAGTGGTGGTTTTTTATGAAGAGTAGTTATGAAAATTTAGATCAATTATTTAAGCATATCGAAAAAGCGAATCCTGCTCATGCGGTTTCCATGAACTCGCGTATCATATTAGTGGACGATGATGAAGACTTAAGAAAATTAATTATCCATAAATTTAAAAAATCACCGCTTATTATTGATGAATCGAGCAGTGTACAAGAAGCTAAGCATATGCTATATGAAAACGATTATGAGTTGATTCTTTTGGATCTTATGATGGAGCCCGAATCAGGATATTTCTTGTTCGACTTTTTGAAGCACGATCCTAAATTAAAGTGGATTCCATTGATTGTTTTATCTGGGAGCAACGATATTAAAGACAAAGTAAGATGCTTAAACATGGGAGCAGATGACTATGTAACCAAGCCTTTCCATTTTGAAGATCTAAACGCACGCGTACAACGCATTTTGGCCAGATCGAAGCAGTTTGAACAAATGGCCTTCTGCGACGCGTTAACTGGCATATACAATCGGAGATATTTTGATAATCAGCTTATTATTGAAATGGAAAGAAATAAAAGGTATCCGGCCCCTATCACATTAGCACTTATTGATATTGATCACTTTAAGCTAATTAACGATATATATGGCCATCCTATAGGAGATCAAGTTTTACAGAGATTAGCTTATCTATTAAAACAAAATCTGCGTAATTCTGATTTAATAGCCCGATATGGCGGTGAAGAGTTTGTCGTGCTGCTCTCTAATACCACAGAGGAGCAAGCCACAGTTCTCATGAATAGAATTCTTGAAAAAGTAAGAACATTTTGTTTTGCCGAGGTAAACACTGAAACGATTAATATTACCTTCTCTGCAGGTATTGCCCCTTTAAGTCAGGACCTCAAGGGTCAAGAATGGATAAAAAGGGCTGACACCATGTTGTATCAAGCAAAACAATTGGGACGCAACCGTGTAATGGCATGGAGTGAGCTTCCTGATCTACTATCCGAGGAAAAAGGGATCCTCCAGAAAAAGTTATCCAAAACGATTCTCATCATCGACGCTGCTTCGATGATACACTCTATCTTAGATGTAAACTTAAAAAATGACGCCTTCTCCTTAACGCTATTAAACGTTAAAAACGAGGAGAATGCGATGGTTTATTTAGAACAGTATAAAGTAGACCTTTGTATTATCGATATCGGTCTACCTCAGATGACCACTTTAACATTCTTAGAGAAGATTAAACATAATAGCAGATGGAAGCATATGAAAGTGATGGCACTCACTAGCAGATCTTTAGAACCTACACTTCACAACCTTTCCAACTGGGTAGATGATCATATGGTAAAACCATACTCGATACTAGAATTCAACTTACGATGCAATAAATTGTTAAATTTAATCTAAAATAAAAATGGCTGTTTCCCAATCCTATGGGAACAGCCATTTTCATCATTTTGCTTCTTTATTCTTTTCTCAGCCAAACCATTGGGCTCTCTTAGTAGAACAATTAAACAAAAATATTAAATTATTAGATAATAACACCATTACATCCCTGGATATGTATAATTACCTGACCCATAAACATTAACGTTGTCATATGGATTTGGCTCGTAAGGAGTCGGCTCATATGGATTATTGTTTTCTGGAGATTCTGGATTTTCCGGATATTCAGGTTCTTCTGGAACTGGGCTTGTTTCCTCCGTGCCATTTCCGCTAACGGTGATGGATTCACTCCATAATACTCCTGTGCCTGGGTGATCTTCTCGCTGATATGCTTTAAACATATAATTTCCATCTACAATCTTATCAGGGTTATAAGTTAAAACCTGTGTTTCTCCAGGCGCTAACGGTTGAACAACTCCTGAATAAACAATAACTCCATCCTTTGGATTTCCACTTTCTGACCAGTAAACTTCGTACCTTACTTCTCCTTGCATAGCTTCAGAATCTTCACCATTTTTAATGGAAGCAGAAATGCCATCTGGAGTTTCATCTGCTGTTGTAAAAAATAAGGAGCTTCTATCCCACACTGGTTGACCTTTTTGTTCCTTTTGTTGTTTATCTTTATGTAATTGTTCTTGCTTTGCCTTAGCCGCCAGTGCAGTATGTCCAGTTTGTACGAATGGAAAAACCAACAATGATGCCGTAAGAATTCCAGCCGTTACTTTAGATGCCTTTTTCATCATTCTCCCTCTTTTCATTTGGTTTGATTGAATGGTACTTATCTCTTCATTATTTGCGAGAATATAATAAAGTTAGCAACAAAAGTACTGTTTAACAATAGGAAATAACTCCTAGCAAATCCTTAAAATAGGCCATCATCCTTTTTGGAAACAATTACAATATCTTCCGAAAATAACCTTAAAACTAGCATCAGACTTCGTTTAACATGATGCTTATTATTTCTTTTTACGATACAAAATTCCCACCAGATCGATAACAAAAATAGTTCTATAGAACCAAATAATTTTTATATTGCCATTTCTGAAAGAAACTAGAAAGGCAAAAATCATAAACTAAAATAATGCTGCCTCAAAGAGGCAGCATTATTTTAGTTAAAGATTAGCACAAAAGACAGCCCTAATTTCCAAATGACTTCTATATCAAGTACCACAAAAAGTTCGGTAAGGGGTGGTTGATACAGGTACGGTACAATACTCGGCTTGTTCAGTGAAGTAGGCGTAAGGATTTGAAAGAACAGCCAAAAGCCTTTCCATCACGCTGTAGTCTCCTTTTTCCACTGCAGCTTCTAGCGCCTCTTCCACCCTGTGGTTACGCGGGATGATCGCAGGATTGGTGTTCCGCATCAATTCGTTAGAGGCGTCTTTCGATTCCTGCTGTCTCTCCAGTCTCTCCTGCCAGAGCTTATGCCACTCCGCAAATTCTGATGACCCAAACAAATCCGCATCCTTCAGCGTATTTAAAGTTAATGTGCGGAAGGTATTGGTATAGTCCGCACGATACTTCTTCATCATACTAAGGAGGTCATTAATAAGTGCTTCATCCTCTGCCTCTTCGTTAAATAGCCCCAGTTTTGCTCTCATTCCCGCTAGCCAATTAGATTGATACATTGCAGTAAAGTTTGAAATTATTTCCTGGGCAAGTTTTACTGCCTGATCCTCGTTATCATGCAACAGCGGCAATAAGGACTCAGCGAATCGAGCAAGATTCCATCCGGCAATTACCGGCTGATTGCCATAAGCATAGCGGCCTCGACGGTCAATGGAGCTGAATACCGTTTCCGGGTCATAAGCATCCATAAATGCGCAAGGACCATAATCAATCGTTTCTCCGCTAATCGTCATGTTGTCCGTGTTCATCACCCCATGAATAAAGCCGACCAACTGCCATTTGGCAATAAGCTCAGCCTGTCGCTTAACCACTTCCTCAAGCAGAGCAAGATATCTGTTTTCAGTGGCTTCCACTTCTGGATAATGGCGCTTTATCGTATAGTCAGCTAGGATTCGAATTTCCTCTACTGAGCCCCAGTTTGCAGCGTATTGAAAAGTACCTACGCGCAGGTGACTAGCAGCCACACGGGTTAGAATGGCACCAGGTAGTTCGGTTTCGCGAATTATGGTCTCACCAGTTGTCACCACCGCTAGACTGCGGGTCGTAGGAATACGAAGGGCATGCATTGCTTCGCTAATAATGTATTCGCGCAGCATCGGTCCAAGTGCAGCGCGGCCATCACCCCCGCGGGAATATGGCGTTCTACCTGGACCCTTAAGCTGAATATCCACCCGCTCACCTTGTGGGAGGATGTGCTCACCTAGCAGCACCGCGCGGCCATCACCCAACATATTAAAATGACCAAATTGATGTCCTGCATAAGCTTGAGCAAGAGGCGAAGCATCTTCAGGAATCTGATTTCCAGCAAAAACTGCTGTGCCATCTTCACTTTGCAGCGCCTCAACGTCCAAACCCATGGATGCTGCCAACTCATTATTAAAAATTATCAATTTCGGCAATCGCACAGGAGTTGGAAGAATGCTGGAAAAAAATAATTTTGGCAGACGGGAATAACTGTTGTCAAAGTTCCATCCTTGTTCTTTAGTATTTAGCATAGCTTCTCCTTTCTCTTTCATTTTTGAATACTAATTTTTTTATGTCTTATACATTCTATAAAAGCTTTAAACATCCCTTTTTAATATCTACTTCTGCCTATTTATTATACTATTTTTACATAAAGATAACGCCCTTTTTAGTTAGACTCTGTTAAACTTGCCTGTTGATTTCCGTTTCAGTCGTTCGCTTTCTACGGGCGGTCCGGGAGCATCCTCGACGCTGTGCGCCTGTGGGGTCTCCCTCTGACTCGCTTTTCCCGCAGGAGTCTCACGCCTTCCACTCCAATCAACATAGTGCCAAAATCAACAAGGAGCTTTAACATAGCCTTTAGTTAAAAAATAATCACTAGCATAATGACAATAGCCTAATTAAAAATCAAACAACATACAATTAATCATAACCCTTTCTAATTAGGAGGAAATGATGCATCCAAAACACCAGGTAGTGAAACCCTATTTAATAACACGTAGTTTACAACCCGAAAATCAGGAAACGCCTATTCAATTTGTTGAGACTGATACAATAAATCATCATTTATTTTATAGACGAAACCACTTTTCTTATCCAACAATTTCTTTTTCCAGTTATTTGATTCCAATTAACGGGCTTGTTTCAACACCAAAACTGTTTTCTATCCAAGATATCCTTCAATTCCCTTCGAAAACTTTTAAAGCAGTTCTCGAATGTTCAGGAGACAAACGTAGTTTATTTAAACCAAAAGTATTTGGGGAGCAATGGGAAAAAGGGGCAATCAGCCAAGGGTATTGGAAAGGAATTTCGCTGCGACTCCTTCTGGAACTATGTGGAATAAAAGAAGGGGCAAAAGAATTAGTTGTAGAAGGATATGATCATGGAAAAAGAACGGACTTACATAACGTTTATACTTATGCTAGGAGTTTGCCTATTGAAAAGGCACTTCATCCTGACACCATTATAGCTTATGAATATAATAATCAGCCTATCCCATTCAAACATGGTTATCCATTTAGACTAATCGTTCCACAGTGGTATGCTATGGCTTCGGTTAAATGGATTAAACAAATTACCGTTATTGACTACCCTTTTACAGGTCCCTTCCAATCCATCGACTATGTTTATTATCCTTATAAAGAATCTGACAAAGATACTCAGCCTGTTACAAGAATGAATGTGAATTCCACTATACAAAAACCTTTAGATATGGATATTCTTACTACTGGCAAGCACGTAATTAAAGGAATTGCATGGACTGGAAACGGTCATATAACAAAAGTTGAAATCAGTACAGATAATGGAAATACATGGGCAAGTGTAGAGGTCAATAATACAGAACAGGCAGGTTATGAATGGGTTTCTTGGTCTTATACATGGACAGTATTCAAGAAAGGTGAATATACAATCATGTCAAAAGCAACCGACTCATATGGTCGAGTTCAGCCAATAATGCCTCTTTGGAATAGAAAAGGCTATGGGTATAATGCCATCGATAATATTAAGGTTAAGGTAGTATCATAACATTCTTTAGTGTCCTTTTGTTTTAACTTTCCAATTTTATTTTCTTAAAAAAGAGAGACAATAAAATAAAATAAAACAAAAGGAGTAATTTATCATGAAATTTAAACATCTTTGTAGTATCTTCATTAGCATGCTTTTTCTGTTAACAGCTTGTAACATTAATGATAAAGAAAAAAACAACCATATTAACGAAAATGACACCATCTCCAGCTTACAAACAGGTTTGAGCAGTGATCGTTATCCTCATACTCAACCAGTAAAAGTGCAAGATGCTAAATATGACTTCGAACCCATAGAGAATGACCAAAACATGCAGCAAGATAATAGACAGCAGCCGTTACAAGCTGAAACTCCTCAGAATGTCAGCCAAAATCAAGGGGGAAGCGAATTTGTGACAGCTGTCATTGAATTAACGAATGCAGAAAGACAAAAAAATGGCCTACCTGCTTTAGAGGCATATCCTGAGTTAAGTAATGTAGCAAACGTAAAAGCACAAGACATGAATGAAAAAGGATACTTTTCTCATACGAGTCCAACGTATGGGTCACCATTTGATATGATCAGGGACTTTGGAATTTCCTATCAATCCGCTGGTGAAAACATTGCTCAAGGTCAACAGACACCGGAAGAAGTTGTAAATGCCTGGATGAATAGCGAAGGTCATCGTGCAAACATTTTAGACAATAAGTTCACCCATATCGGAGTTGGATTTGAAGAAGCGGATAATGAATGGGTACAGATGTTTGTAAAAAAATAGAAAACTGTTCATCATGGGGTATTGACCTTAGCCAAAAAATGTTGAACAAAATAAAAGCAGCTACCTATTAGCTGCTCAGATTGTCAAAAAAGTAAGACTGCAAACTTTCATGCTGATTGAAAGCGTTTATCTATCGAGGAACGACCCTTTTTGAGGAGCGGAGTTACCGTTTTTGGGGTAATGAGCACCGCAAAAAACGGGGAGTGACGAAGAGAGCGAACGTTTTTCAACAGCCTGAGCAGCTACTTATTAGCTGCTTTTATCTACATCATATACGATTATGAGAATCAGGTGTCTTATCGTACTACTTTTGGACCCACTAATACTTCTGGACTTTTCCCCATTACTAAAGCGCTTAGATTAGCGTATCCAATTTTTTCATAATCAGCCAGCAGCCTCTTTAAATCTAAAAATTTGCTTTCTACTTTTAGCTTTTCTATTTCTCTTTGATATAAAGCCAATACATAATCATCCTGAACGTTAGGAAGAAATTCATTTGGCTCTTCATCCATAATTAAGCAGCCCATATATTGAAATTTAAATTGTAGCTGACGTGTTAAGTTTATAACATGCAGAAAATTATCATAAATTATTGGCATTGTCTCTTTTAATTCATCAATCTCGCTTTTTGCGTTCATTAATTCACTAAAACTTGATGTTACTAGCATTTAACTTCCTCCTTCAATATAATAAATTATTCATCCCAAGGGCTATTAATAGAAAGTATAGCTACTAAATCTTTGTTTTGCTCTCGCTTAAGCTTTCGTATTTCCGCTCTCTCTTTTCCTGTTTCGAAAAGATATGTTTCTTCTTCTGATTCTGGAATAACAGGCGGCACATTGATTGGCTTTTTGTTTTCATCTAGTGCTACAAAGGTTAAGAAGGCAGTAGCAGCAATTTTTCGCTTTGCTGTAATCATATCCTCAGCAATTACCTTACAAAAGATCTCCATTGAACTTCTTCCTGTATAAACAACAAACGATTCAATACAAACAGAATCACTCTGCAGAATCGGTTCGATAAAGTTGACTGAATCTGTCGAGGCTGTAACACATTCTTTTACTCTTGCACATTTTTGAGCAGAAAGCGTTGCACAAGCATCTAGCTTCTTCATTAATACGCCACCGAATAAAGTATGATAATTATTCAAATCATTAATTAGAACTTGATCATTTTGGATAATACGAGTTTCTTTAATTTTTTTTGTTATCATAAAATTATCACCTTATCCTCGCATCTAATTTACAGTATTAACAACTTCCTTATATATAAAACTCTTTATTAACTATTATAGTGCGCATTTTAAGCGGAAGTACAATGCCAATAAAACATACAGTTCATACGAAAGTGTTATGTAATTGCTTTCAGCGTTAATTAGAAAAGGGGAAGCGCCTTGCTCAGGCCCGAAGAAAAATGTTCATTTGACTCGAAAAGTGTTTTTTACTTTTAGAGGCAAAGGGTTATGTTTCACAGGGACTGACTGCTTGCGCTAGACATTCATCTAACTTGAAACATATAAATTCTGATACTATGAAAGAAGGCTTCCTCCCTTTATGAGGAAACCTTCTTTTACTTAATTATTTTTTTAAAGTCTTTCTTTGAAGAATCGTATAAATTCCTTTGACACCTTTGATAACTGCTCGCCATTTTTCCATATGATAGAAAGATTCCAATCAATCTTTGGATTGGATAAATTTATTGCTCTAACATCAGCGGTCAAATCTGCAGACGTACTTTCAGGCAATAATGTTATTCCAAGATTGGAGGCGACCATTTCTTGAATAAAGTCTAATTGTGATGTTTCTGAAATAATGCTTGGCACAAAACCTTCCTTCTTACAAGCTGCAATAATCCAATCTCGAAGTAAAAAATCCTGATTAAACATGATAAAAAATTCATTCTTAAGTTCTGCCAAGGAAACTGCTTGCTTATTAGCAAGACGATGGGAAGGCGGTACAATAAGCTTTAACTCTTCTTTAACAAAAGAATAATAATCTAATAAATCATGATTGTCCGACACAACCACAACTCCAAGATCAAGCTTATCATTCAACACTTTTTCTTCAATTCGCTTGGATCCATCCTCCACCAATTGAAAAGTTATTTCTGGATATTTTTTATGAAAGGAAGCTATTAATTGAGAGAAAAAAAAGGAGTTAACAATAGAGGGAAGACCAATACGAATATGCCCTTTTTTTAGGCTGGTCAAATTATCCATTTCAGCTTTCAGCAACTGAAATTGCCTATCAAATACTTGTGCGTGTTTATAAAGAACGCGGCCAGCATCTGTTAACTCCAACTTTTTCCTGGAACGAATAAAAAGAGAAACACCCATCTCCGTTTCCAATGATTTAATGATTCTACTGATGGCTGGCTGTGTAATGTATAATTGATCCGCTGCACGGGTAAAGCTGCCTAAACGAGTAACCTCTATAAAATAGAGTAAATGCTTCATTTCCATATTTTCACCCACTTTTAGTTCATTTGGATATAGGTTACCATATTATTCCGAATTTTTCTGCTATTTTACTAGCATAAACGTTGATTAGTCTAGTAAACTTCGCGTAAATTCGGAAGTTTTAATCAGATACGAAGCAAATTTTTTTATCAAAAAACAGAAAAACTGCATAAATAGCTAACCTAGGATTAACTACATACACAGTCTATTATACCTCTAAAATTTCCTCTTAACTAAGTCCGACGCATATATGCACGTACCGTTAGTGGTGCGAAGATTGCCACAATGACAGCAGCGCCAATGAGGGAGACGGTTAAGTCCCAACCCATTGTTCCAGAGTTGGTCATTTCTCTGACGGCTGTTACAAGGTGCGAGATTGGGTTTATCTTCACAAACCACTGCAATGAGACTTGCCGCCAGATCCAATCGGCGACGCATACCGCCAGAGAAATTCTTCAACGGACGCTTCGCTGCTTCCGTTAAACCAAATTCCTCCAGTAATTCCGCGGCCTTACGTCGGTCGTGACTCAGCACGCCCCAGACCTAGTAGTCGGGAGAAGATAATCAGATTCTCCGTAGCGCTGAGGGACTCATCGACCGAGGCATACTAACCAGTCACCCCAATCAATTGACGTACAATCTGCGGCTCCTTCACCACATCGTATCCAAAGATCTTCGCAGAACCTGCGTCCGCACGAAGTAAGGTCGCCAGCATTCTGATTGTCGTGATCTTTCCTGCTCCATTTGGACCAAGCACACCGTAGATAGTACCAGCGCGTACGTTCAGATTTACACCATCAACCGCTCGATTATTGCCAAACGTTTTAACGAGTCCATGCGCTTCAACTGCCCATTCAACATTGTCTGGAACTGTTACTCTGCTGTGTACATAGTTCATTCCAATTCCTCCCTTTTTGTATAACTATAATTTGTATTTGCTATTTTAAAAATGAGCTTACGTTGGGGAATCCCTCCGTCTTACGGCGTATTTTTCATGTCAAACCAAAATGTTCGCCTGTATATGTCTATATAATACCGATTATATAGGAAGGATAGTCCATATTTATGAACTGAATATGAACAATGAATATTGTTGAAATGGATGCACTTCTTTTAATACAAAGAATCTGTCTGACCCCAAATGCATTAAAGTAATACAGAACAGGTAGGCATTCATATTCCCCGAAATCCAGGAACCCTATCAAATATGTATTCTTGTTAATTTGAAAATCTCTACACGCACACATTTCCATATTTCACATAAAATAAATTATCAACTTGACTCAAGGAAGCGTAGGGGAGAACATTGGACAAAATATCTATTGTAACGCCTTGCTATAATGCTGAAAAATATATTATGGAAACCGTTCAGTCGATCATTACGCAGTCGGCCGTAGAATCGGGAAGAGTTGAATTGGAATATATCATCTGTGATGGCGGTTCAACGGATAGAACGATTGAACTGATAAATAGTGTAAATAACGGATTAATTAAGATCATATCTGAGCCTGATACGGGGATGTATCAGGCCTTATCCAAGGGGTTCCAGCTCGCGACTGGAGACATCTGCGCGTATCTTAATGCTGGAGATTATTACTCCAAGCACGCCTTCGATGTTGTTCTCGATCTTTTCGAAACAAAACCAGTTAAGTGGCTTACAGGATTGAATGTAAGCTATAATGACCGTTCACAGTTTGCTTCGTCCTTCCTGCCTTTTAAATACAGAAAAAACTTGCTAAGCTGCGGATATTACGGCATGAAACTCCCCTTTATACAACAGGAATCCACATTTTGGAGCAGTGAATTAAATACGTTGATTGATCATGATTTTTGGCCGACATTCAAGTATGCCGGAGATTATTATTTGTGGCGGCAATTCTCGAAGGTCACCGAGCTAAAAATTGTCGATGCTTATTTGGGAGGCTTTCGTTTTCACGAGGGCCAGCTTTCCGAGAACCTTGAAGCGTATTTCGCCGAAATGCGGTCCATTGGAACGAAAGCCGGTATAAAAGAATTTATCACTCTTCAATTTGACCGGCTAATCTGGATGGGAGACGCGAAGTTAAAGAAACGGCTGAACCGTGATGGGCTGTTTCGGTATAATCATCAGCTGCAGAAATGGGAATGAAGACAGGGGGTGGTTATAATAAAATATATATCTGTTCAAGGTCTCGACAAATCATGTTCACAATTGGTTATAGGAACAGCAGATTTTTCCCGGAAGCGTTTGGATGCTGCATTTGAAATGCTCGACGCCTACGTCGAACGTGGCGGAAACACAATCGATACGGCAAATGCCTACGGGAACGGTGAAAGTGAGCTTGCGGTTGGCCAGTGGTTAAACTCCAGACAGCTTCGTAAAAATATCGTAATCATCGACAAGGGCGGCCATTTTCATGTGGATGCCCATCAAGCCATAGTAAACAGGCTGAATCCCCAAGCTGTTGCAGAGGATCTGGAGCGCAGTTTAGAGAGACTTCAAGTCGATTATATTGATATTTACTTGCTTCACCGTGATGACCTTTCTGTTCCGGTGCACGAAATAATAGATTTTCTTCAGGAGCCTATAAACTCCGGTCTGATTAAAGCTGTTGGAGCTTCCAATTGGTCGTATCAAAGGATAGACGAAGCGAATCGATATGCGGACAAAAAGGGCTATAACCGTCTAGTGGTCAACAGCCCTTCACTAAGCTTGGCAGCAATCAATGAGCCCCGCTGGCCTGGAACGGTGTACGTAGATCTAGCTTATCATGACTGGCAAAAAAAAACACAGATTCCATTATTTTCATGGTCAGCTCAAGCAGGCGGTTTCTTCTCAGGACGTTACGCGCCCGGGATTCGCTTAAGCGGGGACATCTTCCGAGTATATTACAATGATGATAACTGGGAACGATTCAATCGTGCGACAGAATTAGCCGCGCACAAGGGAAAGGGAATTACAGCAAATCATATTGCTTTAGCTTATGTACTAAACCAGCCCTACCCTGTTTGTGCAGTCATTGGACCTGAGTGCGCCGATGAATTAATCTCCAGCTTCAAAGTACTAGATATACGTTTGACTGATGAGGAACGTCTATGGCTTAACCTGGAACAAAGGTAGGGGGCAGGCTACTTCTCAATGCGGGTTTTTATTTAATGTATTTTGATAGGAGAAGTAAATGTGTGTTTTCTATTTCCTAAATGCCACTTTGAAGTCGTCTCCTAATCCCGATAAATTTCTGTTCTTTTACCTCAATTGTTTCATGGTCAGTATGGAAAATATAGTATTCACGAGAAGGGTCGGCTAAATGTAGTTTTTTGTATTCTTTCCATGCCAAAGTTGATTCGGGGAAATTTGATATGACTGATAGTTCTTCAAGATAGCGGATGGAATTTTTTGAGTAGGCAGAGATGGCTTCAACAAGTACCCATTGTTCTGGATAATGTTCACGAATTTACTCCCATTTCAATTTTTATATCCCTCCTACCCAATTCATGAGCGATATCTTGAAAATAGAAAAAGGTTCATATAACTCTAAAGCATCTTTATGAACCTTTTCATTTCCCCTACTATTTTTTCAGTGCCAAAATGGCCAGTCAGGAACAATACAGGTGCAGAACAAGTAATCCCCCCATCTAACTTAGCCTTTTGCCCGAATCCAATGATTTTGAATACCCTAACAAAATTCAGCTAGCACTGATAAATGGTTATGATTATGTAAAAGCATGAAGATTAAGCTGTTTTGGTTGATTTTCCGCATGAGTAAAAAAAGAAGCTATTTTGAAAATAATTAATCAAAATAACTTCTTTCTCTACTCATCTAGATAATATTTATACCTGTCCTATTAAGCTGCTGCAGACTTCTTAATAGAATCTATATAAGAATTTGCTTTTTCTTCATCAAATTGACCTTCCCATTTGGCAATAAAAACCGTTGCTACACAGTTTCCAGTCAAGTTAACAGCAGTACGCGCCATCTCTAAAATTCGATCAATACCCGCGATAAAAGCTAATCCTTCTACGGGAATGCCTACGGAACCTAGTGTTGCTAAAAGCACCACAAAGGATGTACCTGGAACAGCTGCAATTCCTTTTGATGTTAACATCAATACTAACATTAGTGAAATTTGCTCGGCGATAGATAAATGCACCCCATACATTTGGGCAATAAACAGCGCTGCTAACGCTTGATATAATGTTGCACCATCAAGATTAAATGTATATCCCGTCGGCAGCACAAATGATGTAATTCCTTTCGGACATCCATATGACTCTAACTTTTGCATTACCCGTGGCAAGACAGTTTCTGAACTTGCTGTGGAATAAGCGAGCAAGAGTTCATCTTTTACTAAACGCAGCAAAGGCATCAGTTTAATTTTGGCTATTTTACAAATCAATCCGAAGACTACCACAACTAAAAATAACATACTTGCATACACAAGTAGCGCAAACTTTCCTAGAGGAATCAGTGAAGATAATCCAAATTTAGAAACCGTTATCCCAATTAACGCAAATACACCAAATGGCGCTATTTTCATAATTTGGTTTGTCACCCAAAACATCGTGTCTGCAACACCTTGGAAAAAGGCTAAAACGGGTTTCCCTCTTTCTCCAATTGCTGCAACACCTATTCCAAATAGAACAGAAAAGAAAACTACAGCAAGCATGTCTCCTTGAGCGAAAGCATTAAAAATATTGGTAGGAATAATATTTACAAATGTATCTATAAAACTATGTTCTTCCACATTTTTTGTTGTTTCTACATAGGAAGAAATATCGGTTTTAGAGAGATGAGCCATATCGACTCCTGCTCCCGGCTGAAAAATATTCCCGAACAATAAACCTAAAATAATAGCGATTGTTGTAACAACCTCAAAATAAAGAATTGTCTTAAAACCTAGCTTCCCTATCTTCTTTAAATCACCAACACCTGCAATGCCAGCGATAATGGAAGAAACGACGATAGGCAGGACAATCATTTTAATAGAATGCATAAATATATCGGCAATTGGCTGTAAATAGGTAGATACAGACGGATTGCCGTAGTAAACAGCGCCAATAATAATCCCAAGGATCAACCCTACGAATATCTGCACTGCTAAAGAAAATTTTATTTTCTTCACCTTTTTCACTCCTTGCTTAAACAAAATATTTCATAATAAAATTAAAAATGGAATATATATTTCATAATAACCGTACCTTTACAAAAAAGAAAGGGGGTATCAAAATTTTTTGACATTTTAGAGTAGACGTTTAATATACACCAAAAACCAAATATCATTATTTTAGAAAAACAAAAAAACATAAGCCCATTAAAGACTTATGTTCATTGTTTTTTATAAAAAACATCTAAGTTTTCCCAAACATCTTCCAGCAAAGCCAGTTTATCTTGAAAATTTGTTTGGTTTGCTTTTGCTACAGCAATAATTAAGGCATTAATAAGACTAAACGGTGCAACAAACGATTCGATAAAACTTAGCATTTGACTGTTTGCCGTTAATGTTATATCTGCATGTGGAACAAGAGGAGACAGCAAGTTATCCGTAATCGCAATAGTGGTCGCTTTTCTTTTCTTTGCATAAGACAATACTTGTACCGTACTTTTCGCATACCGTGCAAAACTAATGCCAACCACAACATCCTCTTCACTCAAATCGTAAAGATGCTCTGAAGCAGTTTCGATCAGATGGATTAGTTCTACTTTTTCTAACATAAATTGGAGATAATATTGTAGAAAAACACCTAATGCCGTCGCACTCCTATTTGCTACAATATAGATGCTTTTTCCCTTAGCTAATGCTTCTACAGCTTCTTTAAAAGCTTCCATATCCAACTTTTCGATGGTGGCTCTAACATTTTCGATATCGCCTAAAAAGATATCGTATACTGCTTGACCTTCATCCACATACATCTTCTTTGACAATGCAAATTTTTCAGTTGAGGTAAGCTGCCGTTGTGCATTACTTTGCAGTTCCTGATGTAATTCTGGATATCCGGAATAGCCTAAATAGGTGGCAAACCGAATAACCGTTGCATGACCGACACCTGCAACTTGTGCCAATTTATCCGCCGTTAAAAAAGGAACTGTATTAGGATTTCCCAAAATATATTTGGCAATTTTTTGATAAGACTTGCTCATACTTGGAAAAAGCTCTGCGATGCGCTTATTAATATTTCCCATTAAATCTGTAATCTCCTTTTCCTATCATTGCTTTTATGTACTGAACTCCTGATCATATTTTCTTAATAATCTAAAAACTAAAACAGCAATATTTTTTATTTTAATATAATAATTTTCTTGTGTGTGTTTCCTAAAAACTAGTGATAAATAAAAATGTAGTACCAGAAATAGTAGTATACATTCTTTTTCCATTGCGATAACATATCGTTCTTCACAATATCATACCATAAAAATTTTGATAGATATAATTGCAAAAAGTGCCTGACCTCCAATGCATTAAAGCATTACCGTAACGAGGGCCAGGCTACTCTATTCATCTTCTAATTCATCATCAAAGTCATCATCATCTGCCACGTAAGGGTGGGGATTGTTTTGAATAAAGCGTACTGCATTTAACCCAATCATTTGAGCGGGTATGGATGTGTTGCCATCTGGCAAAATAGGAGAAATGGATAGGTCGGCTACTTTAAGGTTTTTTGTTCCGAAACATCGAGGAATTCATTGACAACTCCATCTTCAATGCATTTCGCCATTTTACATTGCCCCCCGTAATGGAAGAAATTCGAATAAGACGCTCTTACATAATCCCCAAGCTTTCTCCTTTTTTCCGCCTCATTAGGAATAGTAAAGATCTCTTCCGAAGGGTATACCACTTTATGAATACCGCTGTTATTTTTTCTAGCCTCTTTAATAATATTGTATATGTTGATATATTGATCAACCAAGAAATCTAAATCATTCGTATTTGACTGCAAAGGATTGAAGGAAAACGACGGAAGGGCCTCTGGATCGCTATGGGAGGCCATAATTGTACCCCTGCTTCCTGGGTTGAGATCTATAAGACCAAAACTCATAACATTGGTTTGCTTAGTTAAATCTAGATCCCACTCATTACTAGCTACATCAGGAGCAGGAATAAAGAGGGGTGCAGGAGCTCCTAGTATTTGAAGACGGCGGCCTTCCAAGCTATCCTTATGCTCTGATATAAAAGCACCCAAGGCAATAGGCTGATTTGGATCAGCTGCAACAATCGGTAATATCTGAGATGTATCCAGCTCAACTCCAAAGCCGGCATACGCTTGAGTTTGCAGATTGTAGCCTACGTTGGGATTTTCAATCATTGGTATAATTCCTGCATTAAACAAATCGCTGGATTTGCCAATTCCTGATCGTTGTAAAATGACAGAGGAAAAAAATCCTGCCGAAACGACAACACCTTTTCGGGCAAACGTTTTATGAGAAATACTATTCTTGACATACTGGACGCCAATGGCGATCATCTGCCCTTTCTTTTTCTTAAATAAGATTTTATTCACCGTCGTTTTAGCGAAAATGAACAGCTTTCTCTTCCCAGCCCCCAGTTCATCTGAAAAAAACTCATTACCCTGAGTTACAATCCCCTCATTCAAATATCCCGTTGCGGTCGATGATCGGGTAATGGTACCACCAACCTCCTTCTGGATAAATTGGTTTTTATAAAAGGTACAGTCTCGTACACCTGTGTTATAGTCCTCAACAATATCAATGTCTAATACTTCCGCTGTTGCATTTGTCAGCGATTCGATAAGTCCATTCGATGGTATATGCTGTTGCCTAACAAATATAGGTCCCTTTCTTCCCCTTTCACTCGGACTTTGTGTTTGTCCTGTATAGGTTTCATTTTCAATAAACAGACGACGGACTTGATCGTAGCTCCATTGGTCGTTGCCAACAAGAGCTGCCCATTCGTTATAAAGTTCTCTACTCCCGCGGACAGCATACATATCGTTAACTTCTGAGCTTCCACCAATGACCCGCCCATTGACCGTAACAAGCTGCCGTACAAGGGATGGCTCTAATCTAGAGATAAGGTTGAAGGCAAATTTATTGTTACTTGCCAAAGTAATAGCTTCTAAAATATCCGGACTGCTTAACTGATCCGTACTATTTATTCCCTGTTCAAGGACAAGGACGGAAGTACGTCGGTCATCCGTTAATTTTTTAGCTACTACCCCGCCCGCTGTTCCGGCACCAATGACAATATAATCAAAAACATCCTTTTTATGTCCCATAAATCTATCTACCTACTTTCATATTTAAATATTGACCTTATAGGTATCAAGATATGATATGTAGACAAGCTCTTTTTGTATAAATAGAGTTACTAAAGTGTATAACTCATTTTTAGCCCTATTCACCATTCAATATTGCTGCTACGGTTACCTTTAGCAAATGTTATTAATCTGCCATGACAAGACTCGGAAACATGCTTAGAACTAGAAAATGATTATTACTTATGATACGGTTCTCCGTAATGTGTCTAAAAGAGTTTTTATTTTTAAATACTAATGGATTAGATTATACTATTGATAAAGATGACACGATAAAGAAATTTTTAACATCTTAGAAACTTCAACGGTAAACACTTCATAATAATGACCAGCAATCCCTAAATCTTCTATGTTATTTGTCACTTCAAAGTTTAAGATCGTTTTGTACAACGGAGATAGACTCCATAGCCAATTGAGAAAACATTGATTGTAATTGAAAATTAAAATTTTACCATCAAAATTATTTTAAATACTATGCATTCTGAACTTACAAAAAATACCACAACTATTTTACAATGGTTATTAAAATAAATCACGATAAAATTACGTATAATAAAATTGAGTTTTATTCTTGACAAAACAATAAGATTTATATAATAATAAATTTGAAATTAGAATTATTATTTTTAACCAATAATAATAAAAAACAATTATTTTTGATTATTTATTGGTTATTTAAAGTTTTGACTATATGTCTAAACTTACTAATAAAAACACTAGGAGGAATTTATTATGTCTTTAATCGGAAAAGAAGTACAACCATTCAAAGCACAAGCTTTCCAAAAAGGTCAATTTATCGAGGTTACTGAAGAAAACTTAAAAGGACAGTGGAGCGTATTTTGCTTTTATCCAGCAGACTTTACATTTGTGTGCCCTACTGAGCTTGAGGATCTACAAAACCAATACGCTGCTCTAAAAGAACTTGGAGTTGAAGTATATTCTGTTTCAACGGATACTCATTTTACACATAAAGCATGGCACGATCATTCAGAAGCTATTGGTAAAATCGAATATATTATGATCGGCGACCCTTCACAAAAAATCTCTCGCAACTTCGATGTATTAAACGAAGAAGAAGGTCTTGCAGATCGCGGTACTTTCATCATCGATCCAGACGGCATCGTTCAAGCAGTTGAAATCAATGCAGGCGGCATCGGCCGTGATGCAAGCACTCTTGTAAACAAAATTAAAGCAGCACAATATGTTCGCAACAATCCAGGTGAAGTTTGCCCAGCAAAATGGCAAGAAGGTTCTGAAACACTTAAACCAAGCCTTGATCTTGTAGGAAAAATTTAAGGAGTACGATCAATGATACTAGATGCAGATATAAAAGCACAATTAGCCCAATATCTTCCATTGATGGAGGGCGATGTGCTACTTAAAGTAAGTGCAGGATCCGATGATGTATCTCGCGACATGGTGGCTCTAGTGGATGAATTAGCCACCATGTCATCCAACATTAAAGTGGAAAAAACACAATTACCGAAAACTCCAAGCTTCAGTGTAAATCGTATCGGCGAAGATACTGGAGTAACTTTCGCTGGAATCCCTCTTGGGCACGAATTTACTTCATTAGTGTTGGCTCTCTTGCAGGTAAGCGGCAGAGCTCCGAAGGTTGACCAGAAAGTAATTGATCAAGTGAAAAGCATTAAAGGCGACTATCACTTTGAATCTTACATTAGCTTAAGCTGTCACAACTGTCCTGATGTTGTGCAAGCACTGAACTTGATGAGCGTTCTTAACCCTGGCATTACACATACTATGATTGATGGTGCAGCGTTTAAAGAAGAGGTTGAAAGCAAAAACATCATGGCAGTACCAACTGTGTTCCTAAATGGGGAATCATTCGGCAGCGGTCGTATGTCACTAGAGGAAATACTTGCCAAGGTAGGTAGTACTCCAGATGCATCAGAATTTGCCGATAAGGATCCATTCGATGTGCTTGTTATTGGAGGCGGACCATCTGGTGCAAGTGCAGCAATCTATGCAGCACGTAAAGGTATTCGTACAGGCATTGTTGCTGAACGCTTTGGCGGTCAGATTATGGATACAGTGGGCATTGAGAACTTTATCAGTGTAAAGTACACCGAAGGTCCTAAGCTTGCAGCAAGCCTTGAAGAACACGTGAAAGAGTATGACATTGATGTCATGAATTTACAACGTGCTAAACGTTTAGAAAAGAAAGACTTAATTGAAGTTGAATTGGAAAACGGTGCTGTTCTAAAGAGCAAAAGCGTAATCCTTTCAACAGGTGCTCGTTGGCGCAATGTTGGTGTACCAGGAGAAGCCGAGTTTAAGAACAAAGGTGTAGCATACTGCCCTCATTGTGATGGTCCATTGTTTGCAGGAAAACGTGTAGCCGTTATTGGCGGCGGTAATTCCGGTGTTGAAGCAGCAATTGATCTCGCTGGAATTGTAAAACATGTAACAGTTCTAGAATTTAACTCAGAACTGAAAGCTGATTCTGTATTGCAAGAACGTCTTTACAGCCTGCCTAATGTAACAGTCATAAAGAATGCTCAAACAAAAGAAATTACCGGCACTGACAAAGTAAACGGCATTTCCTACATGGAACGTGATACAGAAGAAGTGAAACATATTGAACTAGAGGGTGTGTTTGTTCAGATCGGTCTTGTACCAAATACGGATTGGTTAGGTGAAACCGTTGAACGTACTAGAATCGGTGAAATCGTTGTAGATAATCATGGATCAACGAACATACCTGGAGTGTTTGCTGCAGGAGACTGCACAAATAATCCATATAAGCAGATCATTATTTCAATGGGATCGGGAGCTAATGCATCTTTAGGTGCCTTTGATTATCTCATCCGAAATTAATGGACGTTTATTATTTTACCTTATAAGATACGAATAAAACCCTCATTTAGGTTCACTGTTGATGTACCTAAATGAGGGTTTTTAATGTATTTTGATAGGAGAAGTAAATGTGTTTTTCTAATTCCTAAACACCTCTTTTTATCCCAATAAATTTCCACATTCTTTCAATCTTTCTATATTTGATTGTTCCTTTACCAGCAGGTCCAAGAAGTTTTTTAACTTTTTAACATTGTACTTGAGAAGTTGGATCAACCTCTTCATTCAGATGTAAGTACATCTCAATGCTGGAGTAATTTCGGTTAATCTTACATTATTGCTATTATCATAAGAAAGTTGTACTAAAACTCCACCCTTATCTATTTACGTTTGTTAAAATTCAAAGAGTAGTTTTTTAATACTCAAGCAGGTTACCTAAAGAAAAACTTAAAACAACTTGTACATCCAGGTATTGTTAAGGTATAACATTAACAGGATTTATGAAAGTAGGTAGTTTGAATGAAAACTGAAAAAGAAAAAATGTTAGCGGGAGAAATGTATAATCCTGCTGACCCAGAATTATTAAAGGACCGAAAAAATGCTAGAAGACTAGCTAGAATGTATAATCAAACTTTAGAAGACGAAGATGACAAACGACTTAAACTATTAAAAGAGTTATTGGGTTCGACTGGAGAAAACGTATATATGGAACCAAATATAAGGATTGATTATGGCTATAACACATATGTAGGAGATAACTTTTTTGCAAACTTTGACTGTACTATCTTAGATGTTTGTGAAGTACGATTTGGGGATAATTGTATGCTTGGACCTGGCGTAAATATCTACACTGCATCTCATCCTCTTAATCCAATTGAACGGAACTCTGGAAAAGAGTACGCAAAACCAATTACGATCGGAAACAATGTATGGATTGGTGGGAGTGCAATAATAAATCCAGGAGTTACGATAGGTGACAATGTTGTTATTGCATCAGGTGCAGTTGTTACTAAAGATGTGCCCGATAACGTTGTAGTTGGAGGTAATCCAGCTAAAGTAATTAAAAAAATTGAAATGTAAGTTATCTTTTATCGGGCATACTATAATAAATTAGGGAAACCTTTTGTAGTTCTGGTTTCCCTATTTTTTAAATTAAAGCTGTATAGGAATCTTATAATACTATAGTTCGCTTCCTTATAGAAAGACAACGGTCAATAAAACCTAAAGAAATTGCAAAAATATTTCAAGTTCATCCTAGGACTATTACAAAATGGGCAGAGACTTGGTTTAAACTGTTTCTAAACTACATCCACAGAATTAACTTTATTCGGCAAGTTTTCGCTTAGACCAAGTGCCTGCGCTGTTGAAGTATGAATTTCGTGGAAAAGCTCTGGGTTTTCCACTAGTGACACGCCATAAGAAGGAATCATTTCTTTTATTTTCGGCTCCCACTCTTTTATATGCTGCGGGAAGCATTTTTTTATTACCTCAAGCATGACGTGAACAGCGGTTGAAGCACCCGGTGAAGCGCCGAGCAATGCAGCTATCGAGCCATCAGCGGCACTAACAACTTCCGTACCAAATTGAAGCGTTCCTTTGCCGCCTTCAACAGTATCTTTGATAACTTGCACACGTTGGCCCGCTACCACTAAATCCCAATCCTCGCTTTTGGCATTTGGAACAAACTCACGTAATTCTTCCATGCGCTGTTCTTTCGATAACATAAGTTGCTGGATCAGGTATTTTGTCAATGGAATGTTTTTTGCGCCTGACGCCAACATAGTGACAAGATTATCCGGTTTTACGGAAGTTACCAAATCGAACATTGAACCAGTTTTTAAAAACTTTGGTGAGAAGCCAGCAAACGGTCCAAATAGCAACGATTTTTTGTTGTCGATATATCTTGTGTCAAGATGCGGAACAGACATTGGCGGAGCACCAACCGAAGCTTTGCCGTATACTTTTGCATGATGCTGCTCTACAATATCCGGATTGTTACACACCATAAATAGTCCACTTACAGGGAATCCTCCAATATGTTTCCCTTCAGGAATACCAGATTTTTGCAGTAAATGCACGCTTCCTCCCCCAGCGCCGATAAAGACGAATTTTGCAGTATGGCGTTCGACAGTACCGGTATCGAGATTTTTCACTTTCAATTCCCACAATCCGTCGCTAGTACGTTTAATATTATTAACACTATGTTTGTAGTTTATATCGACATTATTACTCTTTAAGTGGTCAAACAACATACGCGTTAAAGTGCCAAAGTTGACATCAGTTCCAGAATCGATTTTTGTTGCCGCTATAGGTTCATTTAAAGTTCGGTCTTTCAACATAAGCGGAATCCATTCCATCAGTTTTTCCGGGTCATCGGAAAATTCCATCCCTTGGAACAGAGGGTTGTTTGAAAGGGCTTCAAAACGTTTTTTCAAAAAATTCACATTTTGTTCCCCATGTACGTAACTCATATGAGGCAATGGCATGATAAAGTCCTGCGGATTACGTATCAAATTGCTATTTACAAGATAAGACCAGAACTGTCTTGAAAGCTGAAACTGTTCATTAATTTTTATAGCTTTGCTAATATCTACAGATCCATCCGCCTTTTCGACAGTATAGTTAAGCTCGCACAGTGCAGCATGCCCCGTTCCCGCATTATTCCATTCGTTAGAGCTTTCCTCTCCTGCGTCTGCGAGTTTCTCAAACACGGTAATTTTCCAGTTCGGTACTAGTTCTTTCAGCAGTGTCCCCAAAGTCGCACTCATGACTCCGGCACCAATTAAGATAACGTCTGTTTTAGTTTGTCTATTACTCATTTTTACCATATCCTTACCCTAAGATTTACAGAAAGGATGTAGACGCTCCTGCTTAAGCGTCACAGTAAGCCAAAACGCAACCTAGGAACACACCTTTTCTGTATCGATTATAACCTGATTATATAAGTCGCATTAATACGAATTATCTATTCACTTCTCTCAATCTTCATAAAACTATCTTCTCTAGTATTGTATGCCTTATTTTTTCTGGAGACTTAAAAACCTACTGTTTTTGCTCCTCAAATTTTTATTATACCATTATTAATCCATCAATTAAATCAAGCATAATTTACACTTATATCCAAAAACACACAAAGAAAAAACCATACCTTTTACAGTACAGTTTTATAAAAAAACTTATTTACTTGTGGTATGGTTCCCCCCGATTAATCCGAAACGCCCGATAAACCTGCTCCACCAATATCAACCTCATTAACTGATGTGGGAAAGTCATCTTACTGAAAGACAGTTTATCATCTGCACGCTTTAATACTTCGTCACTTAGTCCTAAAGATCCGCCGATAATAAAGGTGACTTTGCTTTTTCCGTATGTTGCGAGTTTATCTAATGTATCGGCCAATTCTTCGGAGGATTTTTGTTTTCCTTCGATGGCGAGTGCGATGACGTGGGCATCTGCCGCAACTTTGGCTAAAATTCTTTCTCCCTCTTTTTTCTTAACTTGTTCCATTTCGGCATCGCTTAGAATTTCTGGGGCTTTTTCGTCTGGGACTTCGATTATTTCTATTTTAGAATAGCTTGATAGTCGTTTTGTGTATTCTTCGATTCCTTGTTTTAAATATTTTTCTTTTAGTTTTCCAACCGTTATTATTGAGATATTCACATGTATTCCTCACTTTACGAACAACATATCCACATAAGTTATCCACATATCCACATTTCAAATCCACATATAGTGGCAGATCACTTGTTTGCCACCATATATATTGCAGTATTTTTGCAATATTCACAGGTTGTTGATAACTTTTCTTCGTCTGAAATTTTTTCTAATATCGGAAAGGTTTCATACTCATTTACTACCGTATCTATTGCTATATCTATATGTTCTTCACAACTATAAATCATTTTCCTACTCCTTTTTGCTTATATTTGTCGTTATTTTCTGATTATATTTGTGGATAACTTTATTTTTCTTTGTTTTAATACTTATCCACACTTCATCTTAACATTCCAGATAAAAACTGCAACTATTCCACAAAAAATTTATCAACAAATCAACAAAAGCGCAAGCGCCGGCCAGCTAAATGCGCCACGTCCTATGGTAATGCCGGCACTAGTACATCCTGTACGTCGGAGCTAGACAATTATCTAACTTGAAACATCTAAATTCTGATATTACGAAAAAACAGGAAGGAACTTCATCCTTCCTGTTCTTATGCAATTTACATCTTATCCTCTGACAGCTTTACCTCTGTCGTTTGCAGCTTTCCATTTCGATAAAATTTAATTTGTAAGGTGTCGCCTATTTTTTTCTTCGTATAAAGATGTTTGCGTAATTCAATTAAGTCTGGCATTTTTTCTCCATCTAACTGTACGATCACGTCTAATTCTTTTAAGCCTGCTTTTTGTGCTGGAGAATTAGGACTTACACCTTTAATCGCTACACCAGCTGTTACTCCTTCAGGCAGTTTTAATGCTTCTCTTTGATAATATCCTGGTATATCACTAACGGACTGAAGCTCTACTCCCATATATGGTCTTTTTACTTCTCCATGACGCTCTAAATCGTTGATGATTGGCTCCGCTGCGTTAATAGGAATAGCAAGGCCGATTCCTTCTACTGCTGATTCGGCAATTTTCATGCTGTTGATTCCGATAAGCTGGCCGGCAATATTAACAAGAGCGCCTCCGCTGTTTCCCGGGTTAATCGCTGCATCGGTTTGAATGACTTCTGATTGCCAATCGGTAACACCATCTTCATTAATATCCACAGGAATGGTTCGTTCTAATCCGGACACAATCCCTTGGGTAACAGAGCCGGAGAATGTCATGCCAAGTGGATTTCCAATCGCGATAACAGGCTCTCCTGTTTTTAGCGTATCCGAGTTGCCAAATTCAGCTATCTTGCTGATTTCTTTTCCGTTTACCTCTACTACAGCTAAATCGGTCCATACATCGCTGCCGACGAGTTTTGCACCTATTTTTTTTCCTTCTGCCAATGTTACCTCTAGCTCGGTAGCACCTTCAACGACATGATTATTCGTAACTATATAGGCTTTATCGCCGCTTTTTTTATAAATCACGCCCGAACCTGTCCCGGCTTCTTGTGCGGCCGTATCTTTCCAAAAGTTTGCCGATTGTAAATTGCTTATCGCAACTACCGCATCTGCGGCTTTATCGACTGCCTTCGTTACATCTGTTTCTACATTTAAGGAAACATTTTTTGTTTGTGTGCCATTTTCATCCGTTGTAATCGTATTTTCCTCTACTTGTCCATAAGAAAAAATGCCATACTCTGCTAACCAAGGTAGAAATAAAAGGACAAGCAATGCACCAATAATTGCTCCAATTAATCCAGAAAAGAAGTAGCCGCGCCTTCTTTTCGTTGGTTTTTCCCTACTATTATCATAATCGTAATCACCGTAAGGCATTTACATCATTCCTTTCAGACTAATTATTTTCTAGTATGTCCTTACCGAATAAGAAACAACAAAATAAAATCTTTATTATTTTTCCTAACTCGTTACAATTTCATGAACCTTTGGTCAACATTACATAAATTGCATCTTCATCCGGGGAAAATATGTTTCATGATAGAGCTTTTTTAAACATGTACTTCGATGAAAATGGAGGCTTCAATATAATGGACAAAAAAATGAATCTGATTGTGTTTAGTGGTGACTATGATAAAGCAATGGCTGCACTTATTTTGGCGAACAGTGCAAGGGAATTAGAAGTGGATGTAACGATTTTTTTCGCCTTTTGGGGTTTATCCTTGATACGAGACCCTGAAAAAATGAACAACGAGGACAAAACTGCTTATGAGAAAATGATCGCGATGCTGACGCCTAAAGGTCCTGAAGAGCTTTCCTTATCAAAGATGAACTTTGCTGGGCTGGGCAAAAAAATGATGCTTGAGATGATCGATGAGCACGATGCTCCACATCTGATTCATTTTTTAAAAGGAGCACGGAAAAAACAAGTGAAGTTCTATGCTTGTAAATTATCTGTTGAGATTATGGGATTTAAAGCAGAAGAGTTTATTCCTGAAGTGGAAATTGTCGATGCCAAAACGTACTTGCGTGATGCATTGGAGGCGAATATCCAGCTATTTATATAAAGATTATGGCAAAATGATGACATTTGCCCACATATATTAACCCAGATGCAGCTATGAACATACATTTACATCATGATATGGAAAGGAGATACTTCACATTGCTGCATGTAAAAATCGAAAATACTTCTTATGAATATTACGGCGAACTGGAAACGTATTTTGGGCAATTTAGAAAACATGTCATTGGCATCGATCAGCACTTTATTTCCCGACATGGAAGCAAAAAAATCATCTATGCGGATTGGACCGCCAGCGGACGGTTATATCGTCCGATTGAGGAAAAGATTATCAATCAGTTTGGCCCTTTCGTCGCAAATACACATACTGAAACGAATGTAACGGCTACGATTATGACGGATGCCTATAATCAAGCGAGAAAAATGATTAAGAATCATGTTGGTGCTGACGAAGATGATGTGCTCATTTCAGCAGGCTCCGGAATGACTGCGGCTATCAATAAGCTTCAGCGCTTATTAGGATTAAAAATTCCGGAAAAATTTAAAAAACGTATGAAGATTGCTGAAGAGGATAGACCTGTCATTTTCGTTACGCATATGGAACATCACTCCAACCAACTATCATGGATCGAGACGATTGGCGAAGTGGTTTGTCTTGAACCGGCTTCCGATGGCACCATTGATATCGGCCGTTTGGAACAATTACTACTGTTGTATAAAAACCGAAAAATGAAGATCGGATCATTCACCGCTTGTTCCAATGTCACTGGCATCCAAACTCCTTACCATCAATTAGCGAAAATCATGCATGAACACGGTGGAATCTGTTTTATCGACTTTTCGGCTTCTGCCCCATACGTTGATATCAATCTGCACCCTAAATCTCCTCTTGAAAAATTAGACGGCATTTTCTTTTCTCCCCATAAATTTTTAGGAGGTCCCGGCAGCAGCGGCATTTTAGTAATGGATTCAAAATTATGTCTAAGCAATATTCCTGATCATCCTGGAGGAGGTACTGTCTTATGGACGAACCCTTGGGGCGGCCATCGTTACCTCCCAGATGTTGAAATGCGTGAAGACGGGGGAACACCTGGTTTTTTACAGACGATAAAAACAGCGTTGTGCATAAAATTAAAAGAAACGATGGGAATTGACAACATCTTGCAAAGAGAAAAAGAAATATTGCATATTTTGCTGCCTCCATTGTCAGCGATTCCTGGATTGCATATTTTAGATGAGCTAATAGAAGATAGAATAGGGATTGTTTCATTTTATATAGAGAAAATCCATTACAATCTGTTGGCAAGGGTGCTAAACGACCGATTTGGCATACAAGTAAGAGGAGGGTGCTCATGTGCAGGAACCTATGGACATTATTTATTCGACATGAATAAAGAAAAATCAAAAGAATGGACCGATTTGATTGATCAAGGAGATTTATCATCCAAACCTGGCTGGGTGCGACTTTCCATCCACCCGATAATGACAAACGCAGAAATCTACTACATCATTAAATCCATTAAAGATACGATAAAGCATATCGATGAGTGGCAAAAGGACTACATTTATGAAAGAAAAACCAATGATTTTCACCACAAAGACTATCAAAAAAATGATAACATTCAAGATTGGTTTGAGATGAACCACTAGGTGTGATCTTTTTCATGTATGCAAGCCTCCCACGCAATAAAGGCGGCGCGAGCGAAGCCTCACCTTACTCTTACACAAAATATGAAGCACTCTATTTATTTACAATAGGCGTAGCTCCGCCCCTTTTCCACTAGCAAAAGACGATTGGGATGAATCCAATCGTCTTATTATAAAAACATTTAACGTAGTTTAACGATTAAAGCACGTATTCAAACTTCCTCTTAAATAGCTGTCAACACAGTAGGAACTTTAGGATCTGTATCATGTAAGGCTAGACCATCATGCAAGGAAATTCCTCTGCTTTCCAGCGTCTGGCTGACTGACATTCTTGCTAAATCCTTTATGTTGTTATCCTGGCTTAAATGAGCCAAATAAATACGTTTTGTTCGATCACCGATTACTTCGCTCATGGCGATGGCTGCATCTTCATTCGATACATGTCCAACATCACTTAGTATTCGTCTTTTAATATTCCATGGATATTTTCCCATCCGCAGCATTTGAACATCGTGGTTGCTTTCAAATACGTAAGAATCGGCATTAGTGATGATGCCTTTCATCCGGTCGCTGACGTATCCAGTGTCTGTAATCAGCACAAGCTTTTTATCCCCTTCATGAAAAACATAAAACATTGGCTCTGCCGCATCATGGGAAACTCCAAAAGATTCGATGGACAGATCGCCAAATGTTTTCACTGTTTCCATATCAAAATGGAATTTCTGTTCTAAAGGAATTTCCCCAATTAAAGGATTCATTGCGTTCCAAGTTTTTTCATTTGCGTATATTGGCAATTTATATTTACGAGCAACAATGCCAACCCCTTTTATATGGTCGCTATGCTCATGGGTTACTAATATTCCGGTTAACTTATCCATTTTTCGGTCGATTTGTTGAAACAGCGACTCCATTTGCTTGCCGCTTAATCCAGCATCCACTAAAAAAGAATATTCCCCACTTTCCACATAAATGGCATTCCCCGTACTCCCACTAGCGAGAACACTAAAATGCATTTTCTCTCACTCCAATTTATCTTGCTCGCTGTTTATTTTTATTATTTGTCTGTCAAATGCAAAAGCTTTTACAAATAAATTTTTCCCATTATCCCCTATAACCCGCCATGCTGGCGACAATACTTGTGTAGAAGAAGATTGTTGTTGTGAATAATAACCAAACTCTACATCTTTTATATCGCTTCCATTATCGATATAACTATTCATAAATAGCGTATAGATGGCATCCACAGGTCGACTAAGTGCTTCTTTTTCTCCTATTTCTTTAATATTTTCTAGATAAGTTTGGTTATAAGAAACTACTTTATTTTGTTGATTTAAAAAAAAGGTCAACTTCCCATTTGAATTTTGATAAAGCATTTTTTCATTATATTGTTGATAATAAGTTACAGTATTATCTGTTTTTTCCCAGTAACGATATTGATCTCCGTACATAACATGGTGATGAATAAAATCAGTTAAATCCTCTTGTTTAAACGGATCACTAAGACTTATCGGATTTTCTAAAATAGATTGCAGAATATTACCATCAATAATCGTAATCTCTTGTCCTTTTAAAAGTTCCTGTTTCCATTTTTTCACTTCTTCATTACTGAATATTTTGGATTTAGCAGCTAAATACTGATCCTTTAGTCCACTTTTTGACAAAGCACTAGCATTATACGATATATCATTTGAAGCCAATGTATTTTCAACAGAAGCTTCTTCTCGATTATCAAAATGCTGCGATTGTTTCAGATCTGTATATTCATAAATCAAATATATATCAAGAACAAAAAAGGCAATAATAAAGATCGTTTTAATTTTATTCCAATCCAATTTCTTTGCCCCCTAAGTCGCTTGATTCCACTTGATACCATTGATTGTTATATTTATAAAACCAACTCGGCTTTAAATTTATTATATTTTGGGAATCTACTACCATGTCATAGCCAATGGTTACATCCTGCAGCATAGCCTTGTTAAAACCTTTTATCTTCTCTAGATGGTCTTCTACAGCCTTTCCGGGCATTAATGTTGTTGAAGAAGAATCAAGGTCTGTCCAAAATGTACTGAGATCAAGATTGCTTGTATAAAATTTTTTGACGTCATTATTTTCCCACACTACCTGAATTTCAGATATGTTATTATCTAAATTAAAAATCGGATATCCTACAGAAGTATACAACCGAAACATCGTTTGATGCAAACTCTCGTTTTTACTCACATAACGATATTCGTTTATCCAGCCGCCATGTTGATTTACATACTCAATACTATTTTGAATCAACTGATTATTGAATGTTTTATTGGTTGTGACTCCAGAAGGCTTTAAAAAAGAAACAATATGTGTATCTTTATCTATTCGTAAAAGCCCTGTATCATCCGTAAACTCCTCTTTATTGGCAAGCAGACTTTTTTGTACTAAGCTTGGATCGTTGAAAAGTGCTCTTTTCAGTTTAGCAGACTCAATCGTTTCGTATAAGTATTTGTATTTTTTCATTTCACTTTCATTAATCGGCAAGTAGAAAAGATTATCTCCTGACACTTCATAAATAAAATGAACCTTATAAACTGTATTTTCAGCTGTAACATGATTCGTAAATTTTTTCAAATCATCAATATACGATGCTGAAACAATACTTTGATATACTTTTCCATTCGTTCTGGAGATAAAATAGACAATTCCTTCTTGATTTTTTGAAAGATCATAAGAAATAAGCATCGTGTCAAAATCAAATTGATTTTCTTCTTTCACATTTAAAATACTTTTATATAAAGTAAACGGTACCTCAGCAGGAAATCGAATCTCCATACTATGATTTTGCTGCTGAATAAAGGAAGCTACTTGATTGATTTCCATCTTTTTCACATGATGAAAATCCCATTTTTTAATTGTATTCACGACATGATTTATTTCACTCGAAGCAATCGTACCATAATGATCTCCGTTTAAATGCTGGTAAATTTTATCGGGTTTAACAACATCACTAACTTCCTTTTCTAAACCAATTTTCTCAAGTTCTATAGTGGAACCACCCTTTGAAGTCTGATAATTTCCTTGATGTGTCCATAATACATAATATAAAAGGAGGCTTACTAGCACAAGAACCGTTAATATGACAGTTTTTACGTTTTCGTATGTCATACCCAATCATCATCCTCTTCTGATTGAATATAAGGAAGGGTAAAAGAAACCTTTGTTCCTTTTCCTTCTTTACTTGTTGCCCATATTTTTCCACCATGCGCTTCTACCATTTCTTTCGCAATAGCAAGGCCCAGTCCTGTACCGCCAAGTTTTCGCGTCCTTGCTTTATCGACACGATAAAAACGCTCAAATACTTTATCTAAGTTTTCTTTTGGAATTCCGACACCTTTATCTGAAACACTGACAATAATTTGTTTCTCTTGCTCTTTAATTGCGAAAGTTATTTTTCCGCCTTCTGGAGAATACTTTAATGCGTTCGAAATAATATTGTCCAAAACTTGCGTTAATTTATCTTCATCAATTTCCACAAAAGCAGCATGATTTGGCAACTTCCGCTCAAACGTCACATTTTGCTCTTTTGTCAGTTCAAAACGGTCAATAATACGGTTATAGAATACAATAAAATCAACTAACTCCTTATTTAGCTGGTAGTCTCGGCTATCTAGCTTCGACAATTGCAGAAGATCATTGACCAATCGAATCATTCGCTCAGTTTCATTTTGAGTTACCTCTAAAAAGTTAGGCGCTAGTTCTTCATCCTGCCATGCCCCTTCCGATAACGCTTCAACATAGCTTCGCATCGTCGTTAATGGTGTACGCAGCTCATGCGATACATTAGCAACAAATTCTTTGCGCTCCATATCAATTTTTTCCTGCTCGGTAATATCATGCAGTACAGTGATAAGACCGTTGACAAAGCCTGTTTCCTTTTGAATGACTGAAATATTAGCACGAAGGATATACGGTTCATAATGTGTACTATAATCCAAAATAACGGATTCTCTTTCTTCTAACAACTCTTCAAACGTATACTTTCCCTCTAATCCCAGCAAGGTAATAACCGGCTCGGATAATACTGTTTCACGTGAAACATCCAGCATTTTCGCTGCCGGCTCATTAATTAAAATAATTCGTCCTCTTCTATCTGTTGCAATTACTCCATCTGTCATATAAGAAAGAACGGACGAAAGCTTTCTTCGTTCACTTTCTGTTGTAGCCTGTGACTCTTGAAGTTTTTTCGTTAAATTATTAAACGTTATTGCCAATTGCCCAATTTCATCAAAACCGTACACCTTAACTTTTCTAGAAAAATTCCCTTTCGAAAGAGCAAAGGCATGCTTTTGCATATCTGAAATCGGCCTTGTTATCGTTCTAGCCAGCAATACACCTAATATAGCTGTTACTACTAGCGTTATAATCGTTCCCTTTTGGAATATTTGATTGATTTCATCCAGTTGCTTGTATACATTTTCAATTTTTCCAACTAAATAGATTGCCCCGATTGTTTCTCCCCCTTGAGGTTTGATAGGGGTAATCCACACATAAATTCTTTTTTTCGTGTTTTCGTCAATCTTTTTAATAGGTTCAGAAGGTAGTGAAGAAGAATTAGCTAGTGTTCTTCTTACATCGGGATTGATCATTTTTTGTCCTACTAAATTTTGATTTTCTAGATCAGATGTTCCAATAATGATTGAATTACGGTTGACTACTCTAATTTCCTGAATATCGGTGCTGTTATTATCATCGCTTAACAGTCTTTTTACATCATCTTCTAATGTCGGATCCCCATTTTCAATAGACCGCTCTTTTAAAAATTGTTCTTCTAAAGAAATCGATAAAATATTCATTTTATCTTTAATGGATGTTTCAAAGTTATCCTCTAATGTATTTTCTAATGATCCTACAAAATAAACACCAATAATTTGAATAGAAATAAGAATAAGCAATACGATGATCATCACTAACTTTAAATGAATAGATCGAAAAAAACTAACTTTCTTCATCAATTTACTGTTACTCCTGTTCAGGGTTTCTTAAGTAGTAGCCAACACCTCGTCTAGTAACAATCCACGTTGGATGACTCGGGTTATCCTCAATCTTCTCTCTTAATCTTCGTACTGTTACATCTACTGTTCTTACATCTCCATAATAATCATAGCCCCATACTGTTTGCAGCAAATGCTCTCTCGTCATCACTTGTCCAATATGTTTCGCCAAATAATGAAGCAGTTCAAATTCACGATGGGTGAGCTCAATCATTTCTCCTCGTTTCGAAACGATATAAGCATCTGGATGAATCGTTAAAGATCCTACTTCAATTTCATTTGTTTCATTTTCTTCTTCTGCTGTGGATGGAATTTGTTGCTGCCTCCGCAAATTCGCTTTGACACGAGCAATTAACTCTCTTGTACTAAACGGTTTTGTTACATAATCATCTGCTCCAAGCTCGAGTCCAAGCACTTTATCAATTTCGGAGTCTTTTGCAGTCAACATAATAATTGGCATATCATATTTTTTTCGAATTTCCCTGCATACTTCCATACCGTCCCGTTGTGGAAGCATAATATCAAGCAGCACTAAATCTGGATGAATTTCCTCTACCTTTTCAATAGCTGCATTGCCATCATAAACACAATGGACTTCAAAGCCTTCTTTTTTTAAATTAAATTGTAATATATCTGCAATCGGTTTCTCATCATCGACAACTAGAATCTTCTTGTTCATACCATTTTGCTCCTTTATATAAAATATATCTATTGTTATATGTGTATTATTGTTTACTACTACTGTCTACTTTACCATTTTATATTTATATATTCACTTTTTTTCCTTTGACTAACCCTGAAAAGAAGTTCCGCAGCGTGAATACACTACGCTTTCCGCGGGCGAGCGCCGAGCCGCTTCGTCTCTACGCTCCTGCAGGGTCTCGGCTGTCTCGCTTTCCCGCAGGAGTCTTCGTGTATTCACGCTGCTCTGCGCTATAAATGTGGAGACTGCTTCTTTCCATGCACCATGGTGCGAATTTTATTAGCATGGAGGTTCTCTGTTAAACGATACTGTTGCAACGTGATTGACTCGCATCCTGCGAACAAGCACTTGTAAATCCTGTACGTTATATTAGACAATTATCTAAAGCCACTTATTAGCTAAGACTGCTTAATTTTGTTATTAAATGTATAATAACCCTCAAAAGTGAGGGTTATCCATTTGAATTTATTTAACTAGAAAACGACTTGGAACAATTTTTTGCAAGCTTTAAAACAAAAATGAAACTTTTTTGTATTCTAAAACGTCTTTATAGATGAGTTTCATTTTCCTTTACTTTAGGCAAGAGACAGCTTTTTAAATCTTTTTCACTTCTCTTGCCTCTCCTTTTTATATCAAATTATAAATTACTTATTCTTTTAACCCCATACTTATTAACTCTATCATATATTTTTTCCCAAAAAGCTTTTGTCTTTATTTTGTAATGAAATTGTATACGTCTATTAAAAGGAAGCTTATTCTTTTCATATACTTTTTATTACCTTCTGCAAAATAAACTTATCCTTATTTTAACAGGAATCCATTCTATAGTATTCATTTCTATGAAACTAGTATTTGTTTATATTCTACATCCCTATGAAAATCTTAGTAAATACAAAAAAAACGACTATGAGGTTCATAATCGTCTTTGGGAGTGGCTCAGGACGGAATCGAACCGCCGACACAAGGATTTTCAGTCCTTTGCTCTACCAACTGAGCTACTGAGCCATATTAAAATTTATTATCTGTATCTATATACTGCTTTTTCTTCAACCTGATTTTTGTTGATGTTTCTCTCAAGAAGAAAAAAATATATGTAAAATATGCTAGATGCATATAGAAAAAATATGGCGGTCCGGACGGGACTCGAACCCGCGACCTCCTGCGTGACAGGCAGGCATTCTAACCAACTGAACTACCGGACCATATATTTTAAAGTGACCCATACGGGATTCGAACCCGTGTTACCGCCGTGAAAGGGCGGTGTCTTAACCGCTTGACCAATGGGCCAAAATAATAGAAATGGTGAGCCATGGAGGATTCGAACCTCCGACCCTCTGATTAAAAGTCAGATGCTCTACCAACTGAGCTAATGGCTCGTTTTTTTATTTAATGTTTTATCATTTGCGACGCTTCTTATAATAGCACAGGTTTTAAATAATATGCAATACTTTATTTTAATTTTTTTTAAAAAAGTTATTTTAATTCATTTTAAGGCTTATTAGTAGCTTTATTCATTTTCAAGATTTGCATAAAAAATGTCTAAATAAAGGGTCTATGCCCCTTATTTAGACACCCTATCAATTAATTATTTTAGTCTCCAAGGACTATGCACTACATTTGTTTGAGAACGATCTGGTCCTACAGAGAAAATAGAAAGTGGAATACCAGTAAGCTGGGACACTCTTTCTAAGTAATGACGAGCATTTGCTGGAAGCTCACTTAGTGATTTGCAGCCAGTGATATCTTCTGTCCAGCCTGGAAGCTCTTCATAAACTGGCTCACACTGTGCCAGTATTTTTAAGCTGGCAGGGAATTCTTCGATTACTTCCCCGTTATACTTGTATGCTGTACAAATCTTTAATGTTTCAATTCCTGTTAACACGTCAATTGAATTTAAAGAAAGATCTGTTATACCGCTAACTCGGCGAGCATGACGAACAACAACGCTGTCGAACCAGCCAACACGTCTTGGTCTGCCTGTAGTTGTTCCATATTCGCGGCCAACCTCACGAATTTGATTTCCAATTTCATTATCTAATTCTGTTGGGAAAGGTCCGTCTCCAACTCTTGTTGTATAAGCTTTTGATACCCCAACAACATGGTTGATTTTTGATGGACCGACACCTGAACCAATTGTTACTCCACCAGCCACTGGGTTAGAAGAGGTAACGAATGGGTACGTACCTTGGTCAATGTCTAACATAACACCTTGTGCACCTTCAAATAGAACACGACGGCCTTCATCTAATGCATCGTTTAATACAACAGACGTATCGCAAACATACTGCTTGATTTGTTGTCCATATTCATAATACTCATCAAGAATATCTTCAATTTTAAAGCCTTCTGTTTCATAGATGCGCTCTAATAGACGGTTTTTCTCTACTAGATTTCGAGCTAATTTTTCTTCAAAAACTTCTCTGTCTAATAAATCAGCAATACGAATTCCCGTTCTTGCAGCTTTGTCCATATAAGCAGGGCCGATTCCTTTTTTCGTTGTACCGATTTTATTGTCGCCTTTGCTTTCTTCTTCCACTTCATCTAGTTTTAAATGATATGGCAAGATAACATGTGCACGATTGCTGATTCTAAGATTGTCAGTTGTAATACCACGATCATGTAAGTACTTTAATTCAGTAATAATGGCTTTGGGATCAACAACCATTCCATTGCCCACTACACAAATTTTATCACTATAAAAAATCCCAGATGGAATTAAGTGCAATTTATATGTTTCACCATTAAACTTGATTGTATGTCCTGCATTATTACCGCCTTGGTAACGCGCGATCATTTCTGCATTTTCAGATAAAAAGTCTGTAATCTTACCTTTTCCTTCGTCTCCCCATTGTGTTCCTACCACCACTACTGATGACATTATCCGAGCACCTCCAAAGGTTACTATCATATTTTATATACTTAATCAAACATTCCTATTTTATCAATACATTCAGGTAAAAGTCAATCAAACACGAACAATCAAAATAAAAAATATATTTTATGTTCGTAACTACTCTTTTAATATAGTTATTTATTGATTTTTTTCTTATAATCAAAGGATTATTTACAAACTTTTTGACTAGCTTAATTGAACTTGGACAGAGAAAAGGAAGTTCTGCGAGCATTAAAATAGAACTTCCTCTTTACCTAAAGCTGTTTTCTTAAAGTTTGTTTTTTTACGTAAAAAAATGGGAGAAGAAGTACTCAGCAGACGGAATACACGTAGACTCCTGTGGGAATGCGAGAAAGACGAGACCCCACAGGAGCGTATGCGACGAGGAGGCTCGACGCTCGCTAAACGGACGAAGTGTATTCAGGCTGCGAGTTTAAAAGCAACATTCTATACGAAAACTGCCTTATCTAACTATATACTTTCCCAGCTTAAGCGCCAGGTGGTATGGCCCCATCATCAAAACGCCGTTCTAAGTTCACAAATTTATTATATTCTTTCACAAATGCAAGCTGAACAGTGCCAGTCGGGCCATTACGCTGCTTTGCAATTATTATTTCAATAATATTTTTGCTCTCCGATTCTTTATCGTAATAATCATCACGATATAAAAATGCTACAATGTCCGCATCCTGCTCAATACTTCCTGATTCCCGGATATCTGACATCATCGGGCGTTTATCTTGACGCTGCTCTACGCCACGGGATAGCTGTGATAAAGCAATTACAGGCACTTTTAATTCCCGTGCCAACGCTTTTAAGGAACGGGAAATTTCGGAAACTTCCTGTTGTCTGTTTTCTCCTGATCTTCCGCTTCCTAAAATCAATTGCAAGTAATCAATTAAGATCATGCCAAGTCCATGCTCTTGTTTTAAACGACGGCATTTCGAACGAATATCGGTGATTTTGACACCAGGTGTATCATCAATAAAAATACCTGCATTTGATAAGCTCCCCATCGCCATCGTTAGTTTTCCCCAATCATCATCCGTTAAGGAACCTGTCCGAAGACGCTGTGCATCAATATTTCCTTCTGCACAAAGCATACGCATAACCAGCTGCTCAGCCCCCATCTCTAAACTGAATATAGCTACATTTTCTTGCGTTTTTACAGCTACATTTTGTGCAATATTTAGGGCAAATGCTGTTTTACCAACAGAAGGACGGGCCCCAACAATGATAAGATCATTTCGCTGAAATCCTGCAGTCATCTTATCAAGCTCTGCAAAACCTGTTGCGATGCCAGTAATATCCCCACTGCGATTATGCATTTCCTCAATATTATCGTATGTGCGGACCAATACATCTTTTATATTATGAAAGGCACCTGCATTCTTGCGTTGAGCAACTTCTAAGATGCTTTTTTCCGCTTCACTTAGCAGCACTTCCACTTCATCTTCTCGCGTAAATCCATCTTGTGCAATGCCCGTTGCAGTACGAATCAACCTGCGAAGCAATGATTTTTCTTCCACAATTTTTGCGTAATACTCGATATTGGCAGCAGTCGGAACAGAACCCGCCAGCTCACTTAAATAGCTAACGCCCCCTGTGTCTTCCAAGTTCTTGCCTGCAGCAAGCTCTTCCGTTACTGTAATTAAATCCACTGCTTTTCCTTGATCATTCAATTTTAGCATTACAGAGTAAATACGCTGATGAGCACCACGATAAAAATCTTCTGGTATCAGAATTTCAGAAGCCAATGTTAGGCTTTGCGGATCTAAAAAAATCGCTCCTAACACCGCTTGTTCTGCTTCAATATTTTGCGGTGGAACTTTATCTGTTAATAATTCACTCATTTTTAAGAAACCTCCTTTTATAGGAAAAGGGGGCGGAGCTTCGTCTACTTTTATAAAAATAAAAACGAAAGATAGTGTTCTATCGTTTGTTTTTTATCCTTATGAAGGTTGGAGTAGCTTCGCTCACGCCGCCTTTATTAGGTTTGTATCTGCCCTCATTTCCCTTTTTATATGGAAAAGACGAGGTAGGAGTCTCCATTGGAGTTTTGTATGAAAAGGACAATCTATCATAAAACATACTATATCATGTAAATGAAAAAATGTGACCAGCATTACCTGAATCACATTTTTTCAGAACTATTCTATTTTAACATTTTTATAGAGAATTGGTACTTCCAATATTAGCTTAATTCTTTCACATGTACATTAAGTGTTGCTGTTACCTCTTGGTGAAGCTTCACAGGCACTTTTGTATAGCCTAATGTACGAATAGCATCTTGTAATTCAATTTTACGTTTATCGACCTTAATTTGCTGTTTTTTATTTAGTTCTTCTGCTATTTGTTTACTTGTTATGGAACCAAATAGTCTTCCGCCTTCACCAGATTTTGCAGAAAGTTCTACTGTAATTTTTTCCAGCTTTTCTTTTAATTGTTTTGCTTCATTTAATTCTTCAATTGCTAATTTTTCTTCTTTTTTCTTTTGAGCATTTAACGTACTAACTGCACTTGTATTTGCTTCTACAGCCAATCCTTGTTTCAGTAAGAAGTTATGTGCGTATCCATCCGCAACATTTTTTACTTCTCCTTTTTTCCCTTTCCCTTTAACATCTTTTAGAAAAATTACTTTCATTCCATTTTTCTCCCTTCAAAATATTCATCAATCGCACTCTCAAGCCTAGATACAGCTTTATCTATCGTTGTATTGGACAGCTGTGTTGCGGCATTTGTTAAATGACCTCCGCCTTCAAGACTTTCCATAATTAATTGCACGTTTATATCTCCCAATGAACGAGCGCTAATGCTAATAAATCCATCCCCTCTATGGGAAATAACAAAGCTTGCAATTATTCCGTCCATTGTGAGCAGTGTATCTGCCGTTTGTGCAATTAATACGCCATTATATATTTCATTATTTTGGGCTTTTGCTATGGCAATTCCAGGTTTATAGAACTTTACACTTTGAATTAATTTTGCTCGTTTTATATAGTTATCAATATCTTCTTTTAAAAACTTTTGTACGAGTACGGTATCTGCTCCTTGCCCTCTTAAATAAGAAGCAGCATCAAAGGTTCTTGCGCCAGTCCGTAAAGTAAAGCTTTTTGTATCTACAATAATCCCCGCTAATAATGCCGTTGCCTCTAACATATCAATTTTAACATTTTTCGGCTGATATTCCAGTAATTCGGTTACTAGTTCTGCAGTGGAAGAAGCATACGGTTCCATATAAACGAGCAATGGATTTTCAATAAAATCTTCTGCTCTTCTATGGTGATCGATCACGACGACATCTTCAATTTTATGCAGCAAGCGGTCATCAATAACTAACGAAGGCTTATGTGTATCAACAATAACTAATAACGTATCTTCTGTCGCCATTTCTAACGCTTGTTCTGGTGTAATAAATTTTTTATATAAGCTTTCTTGTCTTTTTATTTCTTCTACAAGTCGTTTTACACTGTTATCAATTTCTTGAAAATTCACGACAATAAAGCCTTCTTTTTGATTCATCTGCGCTACTTTTTGGATCCCGATTGCGGCGCCTATTGCATCCATATCAGGATTTTTATGCCCCATTATAATGACTTTGTCTCTTTCAACAATCAATTCCTTCAGCGCATGAGATATTACCCTTGCTCTTACCCTCGTTCGCTTTTCAACTGGATTCGTTTTGCCGCCATAAAACTTTACTTTCCCATTTGTTTGTTTAATGGCAACTTGATCTCCGCCTCTTCCTAAAGCTAAATCAAGACTAGACTGGGCAATTGCTCCTAATTCCGGCAAGGAGGATACACCTGATCCAACCCCAATGCTTAATGTTAATGGAACATTTTGTTTTGACGTCATTTCTCTTACATCATCTAATATCGTAAACTTGCCTTTTTCAAGATTTTGCAAAATATGTTCATTAAAAATCGCTATGAAACGATCAGATGATATTCTTTTTAACAAAACACCATTATCTGTCGCCCATTTATTTAATATGGACGTGACACTATTATTTAAACTGCTTCTTGTTTGATCGTCCATACCTTGGGTTAAATCATCATAATTATCTAGAAATATGGTAGCAATGGCAGTTCGTTCATCTTCATATAATTTCTCAATTTCTGTTTGCTCCGTTACATCAAAAAAATAAAGGAGGCGTTCTTCTCTTTTATGAATAACCCGAAATTTACGTTCATGCAACGTGATAATATCTGTCTCTACTTCTTGTTTTATTAATGGAATGACAGATTCAGCTACATCATACAGTGATCTCCCTAAAAGGGTATCCTCTGTGAAACAAGATGCTAAAAAAGGATTTGTCCACTCGATATAATACTCATCATTTATTAGCATAATCCCGATAGGCATTTCCATTAGCGCCTCTTCTCCTACTTTTTTCACACGGTAGGAGAGGGTCGTTATATATTCTTCTGTTTCCTTCCTTTGTCGAATATCCATTCTTAAAATAAAATAAAAAGGAATAACAGAGAAAACTAACCCTAATAAGGAAAATAGCCAATTATAATAGGAGAGGATACCAAGAAGGATCATTGTAATACCTATTGAACAAATTAACGGATACCTGATTGACCCTTTTTCTAAAAACGCAGGCATATTTTTCAACTCCTAATAACATGTCATTTTATGAGGATGTTCAAAAAGTCATTCAATTAAAGCTTCTAATTTATTACCTTTTTGAACACACATATTAAAATTACTAAACTTGTTTACGATGGAAAAATTTTCTCCAATCTGTTCCTAAATCAATAACCCCTAACATTTTTAATAGAAAAGAAAAGGTTGGATTAAGAAACAAGATAATCGTTACAATGATAGCAATACCTTTTGATACATTATATTGGAAACATACAAAAAAAAGAAAAGATATACCTTGTAGTAAAAGCAATAATTGCAGTATGTAATACATATTCACAAATACAATATATGCAAGGCTGCCTTCTTGTTCGGGAATTAGAAAAGAAATTCCTATCACTACTAAAAAAATCCATAGTATATAGCGAGGTAGCCTCCATGATCTTATAGGCTGCCATGGTTCTGCTTTAATACCGAATCGCTTAATTATGGGAACCGAAACTGCTTGAATTACTAATACAGTAAATATAGCGCCTAATACAAAGATACTTGGAATAATCATTTTAACCATATGAACAGCATCATTTAATTGGGTAATACCTTCTTGAGAAGCCTTCTGATCAAACATTTTCATTATAGATTGACTTTGATCAAGTGCTTCTTTTTGTAGTTGCATCGTTTCTTGAATATAATCAATCTGAAAAAAAAGAACAGAAATCCAGTAAAATAAAACAAGATTAATGAAAAGCGCAAAAGATGCCCCTAAAATCATTCTAATTCTGCTTTTATTTCTTATGATATAATCCCCTAATATGATCCCCGTTATTCCATAGAAAACGGTTAGTGGAATAGCATATACAGACCCTGCGATAAAGGATAGGAAAATAGCTGCAATAAAAAAAAGCCCTGTTGCTTTTCGATTAAATCTTCCTCTAAATAAAATAAAAGGAAGAGCTAAAAACAAGTTTGTTACAATATTAAGAACTGGTATGTAAAGGGTAATAAAAAGCAGTACAGTGTATATAGCTAATAAAACTGCACCTTCAGTTATTATTCTTGTTTTCCTCATCTACACCTTCCCCTCTGCTATATACATATTCTACTATCTTATAGCTATTCATTCAATCTTTCCTTATTTTTCGTAATCTATATCGGTATATCACGTTTTCTATAAATTTAACAAATCATATTCGGCAATACAGTTAAATGAAAAGAACATCCTGAATAAAGAAAGGGCTGTTTTCGTATAGATTGTTGCTTTTAAACTCGCAGCCTGCATACCCTTCGCTTTCCGTGGGTGAGCGTCA
>NZ_JBQRKO010000020.1:0-77237 GCF_052318935.1 Niallia sp. 01092
CCCGCAGGCGCAAGCGCCGAGGAGGCTCATCGCACGCCCCACGGAAAGCGAGTATCCTGAAACGGAAAGCAAGCCCCTATTTGTAAGGAATAATGTTTGCAAAAAAACACTCAAAAGGACTATTCAATCACCCTTTTCTAATTGCTCTAAACCAAGTTATGGAAATACATGAAAAGGAATTAATAACTGCGAAGTTTGAGTTATTAATTTAACTTTTTTCATATAAAAGATACCGAAGTAATCATAAAATAGATTAATCCATAAACCATTAATACAAGATATGTGCAAAAAAACAATAGAAAATTGACTCTCCAAAAACCACGGAAAACTTTTTTATAGTTTATCTCTTGTTTTATTTTCCAATGTAAGATAACAAGGATGATGCCAATTAGTAAAATAGTGATCATTATGTAAGATAAATAAGACTTCCCCCAGAGGGCTTCCATTAAAAAATGAACGGAAATTATAAAAAAGAACGTACTAACGTCTAATGCAAGATGAACAGAAAACCGATGCTTTTTTGTCCATTGTTTGCACACAATGAATACAAAAAAATAACATACAATTGGAAACATGATAAAAAAGCTTAAAATAGATGTTGCAAAGGAAATCATGCTCCTCTCCCCTCCTGTTCCTTCTCCTTTCCTTTTATCATAAAATAATACGTTTTTGTTAATAATGCATTTATATGATGGTTTTTCGCTTCCTCCAATAAATATCCTAAAATACTATCAACCTCTGTTGGCCTTTTTTCCTCTAAATCTTTTAACATAGATGATTTATTGTTTGATGTTTGTTTGATGACTTCCAACACATAAGAAAAATACAACTCATTCTCCCGGCTGTTTAACTGCAGGATTTCTGCTATTTCTTCCATAAAATCCTTCATTAAACGAAAATAAAACGGATTTTCTGCTAGTTCCCCATTTTTAATTTGCAGGATGCTAGTTAGGGTATTAACAATACTATTAACGACTAGCTTTTTTTTCATCATGAACAAATAGTCTCGCTCTTTTTTTATCATAAAAGCAGCATCGGACTTTTGCACTAATTCTGTTACAATAGGTTCTAATTGGGAATGCAACGGAGATAGCTTAATGGCACCTACACCTAAATGCTGCACAGTATTTTCATTTATTTTTACCGCTCCATGCTCTATTATCCCTACCATAAAATGATTAGTAGATAGCGTTTGCAATACGTTTAAGTGACTCATCCCATTTTGCAAGAATAACATCCCATTTAACTGCTTAAGATTTTGTTTCACTTTTTCATAAATGGATTCTAGTTGGTATTGTTTAACTGTCACAATCGTTAAATCTTCAGTCCCTGTCCAATTTGAAAACAGTTCAGCATGCACACGAATATTTTCAGTAACCTTGTCTCGTTTATACGAAATTCCTTTTTGTTTTAATAGTTGCAGTTGATTCTCTGATCGTACATATACGGTTACATCATGGGCTTTTGTCAAAAAATAAGCACATAATAACCCTATTGCCCCACCACCAATAATTCCAATCTTCATAAGTGCTCCTCTTATTATAAATTTTTTCCTTATATATGATAGTAATATCTTATCATTAATTGTCGAAATTGTTTATCATTAATATTCAAAAGGGCTACTTCCTACATAAAGGAAATAGTACACTAGCCTTTTATCAACAATTCATAAAAACAGACCCTATTTATCCTTAATGGGAAAAACTTCATTTTTGTCTATAAAAATGAAGCCAAACTAACTTATTGGTGGGATTTTTCATGCGAATAAGTAAATATCGAGGAGATAAACGCGGAGATCACAATATAGCACCTTTTCTTTACAAGTATATTGCTTTCAAAGCATGCAGAGAAGGAATCCGAAGAACAACCAACCTTTAGAGCGATTTCGTGATTCCTTCGTTTAATACAAAAAAAACAATTTCTAAACCTTTTGCTCTTTATCCTCATCCTTTAACACAACCATTTTTCTCGCTTTTTCCATTAGTTCCACTAATGCTTTATACGCTTCCTCTATCCCTTTTAATTCGTTTTGCAGCTTTGTATTTTCTGCTGTTAATTTGATTACTTTTTCTTCTAATGCTATCGTTTTTTCTTTTGTTTCACTTTGATCGCCATTATGTTCTTCCCATTTCATTGCTTTCGTATATACTTCCTTTAAATATAAAAGGACTTCTTCAAAATTATTTGTTCCTTCTCTTTGTTGTACAGATATAGACGCCGTTAATTCTGTTTCAACTGCTTCTGCTAGAACACTTGTTTTTTTCAGTTGTTTTCGTTGTTTTTTTGCCAATTCAATTCCTGATTTATACTGTTTTCTAACAAAAGAATTCCAGCGAAATCCACATGCAGCACTCGTTCTAGATAGTAATTTCCCCACCTCTTCAAAAGCTTGAAGCTGGGTTCCGCCTTCTCTAATTAAGCGTAATACTACTTCTGCTAGCAGGATATCTTCATCTTTTGACCAGGCATCTTGTCTAGTTGTTGTCATCAGCAATTACCTCCTAGTGTTTTTTATTCATACATATGCATCTACTAGAAAAGATAGACTGATATCATGCCGGATTCTTGAAAAAAAAACATATTAACTATATGTAAAAAAAACTAGCTTTTATTTATATACACTTATTTTATCAGATAGGAAAGTTCTTCCTCTGAAATGACTTGTATACCGTTTTGTCGTAGTAAAGCAGTCGTAACACCCATTCCTTTTATTTTTCTTCCTTTAAAATCACCATTGTAAATAAAAGCACTTCCACATGATGGGCTATTTTCTTTTAAAACGACGATGGAAGCCCCGAGTTCTTTGACTATTTTCAGCGTTTTATACGCTCCATCTATATAAGTTTCTGTTACATCTGCCCCACTTAACTCAAGTACTTTCGCTTTTCCCGCTAACACGTCCGCTCCATCTCCCCCTACTATTTCAGCAGGTTCTCTTGGAGTATTAAACCCTCCAAGCAATTCAGGACAAACTGCTATCGCCTTTTTTTCATTAATTAGCTGCTGTACTTTATGATGCAAGCTATGTGTGCCATTATACCGAACCATTAAACCTGCTAAACAAGAACTGACGACAATCACGTAATCTCCCCCTTTTTTAAACGAAAAAAAGCACAGGAGCAAAAGTCCATGTGCTTTTCATCGAAAAGATAATTAGTTGCTAACAACTTCTTTACCTTTGTATGTTCCGCAAGCGCTGCAAACGCGGTGAGCAAGTTTCATTTCACCACAGTTAGGGCATTCTACCATACCAGGCACTTGTAATTTAAAATGTGTACGACGTTTTCTTTTCGCAGTTTTAGATGTTCTTCTAAAAGGTACAGCCATTCTTCCCACCTCCTTAAAGAGTATTAAGAAAGTAATGAGAGCAGAAAATTCTATTCTCAAATGTTTCTTTTGTCTGCCGACGATTAATCGGGCATTCGTTTACTTGTTTTCAAAAAACTTAGCAAGCCCAGCAAGACGAGGATCAACTTTGTCCCGTTTCTCTTGCTCTTGGATAACTTCCCAATCTTTACCCGATTGAGGAGCACCCTCTTCTTTGCTATCTTCACAGAAAACTTGCATAGGCACTTCAAGTAAAAGAATTTCTTGAATGACTGGCATTAAGTCAATCACATCTCCATTTACTTGATGAACTTCCTCTTCATCTGTTTCGTAATCGGAAACCTTCAAGAGAAAAGTTTCTGTTGTTTCAACATTAATTGGATAATCCACGTCTACTAAAGTACGAGAGCAAGGCAATACGAGAGACCCTTCAATTTTCAAATGAAAAGTCACCTTTGTTGAATCAATATCTGTTCGACCAATAATATGCATCGGTGATACATGTCTGATAGTCGGATCAACTGTTTTGATCTCATCTACATTTATTGTTTCATCAATCGGCAATTCCTTACTTCGATATTTTTGTAACTGGCTTAACGTCCATTTCATATATATCACCCCAAGGCAACAAAGGTAATTATAGCTTTCATATAATTATTTGTCAATATTTTTTCTTTACAGTGTTTAGGAAGTATCTAAAAAGGATTTCTTATCTATTTTACTCTAATACATAAGAATTGCAACCACTGTGCTTTGTACTTGCATTTAGCAGGGAAAAGCCCAATGGTCAAAGTCACTCTATCTTCTTCTAGCTTCTTATTCGTACTTATTGTATTCTTTTTTAAGTAGGATTTAGTTCTATTATTTATTTTAATTCCGTTCCTAATACGAACATTTTTTTAGGACAACAGAAAAGGAGAATTTACATGAAGGCTGTTGGCGTTATCGTTGAATACAACCCTTTTCATAATGGTCATTACTATCATATCCAAAAAGCAAAAGAACAAACAGAAGCAGACATTGTCATTGCCATTATGAGTGGTCCATTTTTGCAAAGAGGAGAACCTGCGATTGTATCAAAATGGCATCGAGCAGATATGGCATTAATAAATGGCGTCGACATCGTGCTTGAACTTCCTTATGTTTTTGCTACACAACATGCAGAATTATTTGCAAAAGGAGCTGTATCCTTATTGCATAGTATAAAATGTGATTATTTATGCTTTGGCAGTGAAGCAGGGAATATACAAGCATTTATTAATACATATTCATTAATCCATGAAAAAAAAGCAGAGTATAACGAACTTCTTTTAACATATCTAAAAAAAGGAAACAGCTACCCAAAAGCTGCTTCTCTTTCTTTTCAATCGCTAGTAAAAAAAGACAAGAACGAATACTTAGATTTAACACAACCGAATAATATATTAGGTTATCAATATGTGAAAGCTGTGCTCTCTAAGTCTATTCCTATGCAGTTACATACAATCGCTCGTACTCAAGCTAGTTATCATGATCAGCACTTTCGTTCCGACCATATTGCAAGTGCGACAAGTATTCGCAACGAACTACTCCATAACAATCGTAATTTGGATAATATTCTTCCTTTTGTACCAGCAGAAACTGCCAACTTGTTAACAGACTATCAATTGGAATTTGGCAGCTTTCATCATTGGGAAAATTATTGGAGCCATTTAAAGTATCGTTTATTGTCCATTTCCAAAGAAGATTTATCAGAAATATATGAAGTCGAGGAAGGCTTAGAAAATAGGCTGCTAACTTCTGTCAAAAAAGCGGAATCGTTTAATCAGTTTTTGACAGCTGTAAAAACAAAACGATATACGTGGACAAGACTTCAACGAGTTTGTTTGCATATTTTAACGAATACAAAAAAAAGCGACATGCCAAAAGATCCTGAACCTACTTATCTTCGCTTATTAGGAAGTTCAAAGGCTGGCAGATCTTATTTAAACGAAAAGAAAAAAGAATTGCTTTTACCCCTTGTCAGCAAGCTGTCTGCTTTTCACAACAAGCAGATTGCATTGGATACAAAAGCATCCTCTATTTATTCCCTTGGCGTGCCATTGTCGTATCAGCAAAAGTTAGATCAACTAGAATATAGTCAACCACCTATCATAAAGTGAATCGAATCTTTCATTAGATAGGCTCTTTCCCCATTGATGGTTCCACCTAAAAACTTTGTTTAGGTGGATTTTTTTTATTGTTTTTTTCCCATGTACTAATTAATTTCTTAATATCCTGCAGTTGTTTAATTGTTTCTTTTTCCCCTAATGCAATTATCTTTTCTAAATTGGTAAATGCCTTGCTATTATACATTTCTACATGCGGCCTAATCATAAAGTCACTGGCAACTTCCCTGTTGTTTACCAACTCCATTTGCATAATATCAAGGCTTCTCATAATAACGTCATAGATTGAAGTGATTTCTGTTGTTATTTTTACATTGGCAACATCTACTGCAATAATCAGATCTGCACCCATTTCCTTTACAACCGAAACCGGTATTCGATCAATAACCCCTCCATCTACAAGTAAACGTCCATCGATTTTTTCTGGAACAAATATCCCAGGAATGGAAATACTGGCACGAACAGCTTCAGCTATTGGACCATTTGTAAAAACCACTTTTTCTCCTGATAATAAATCCGCAGCCACTATAGCCACTGGTATGTCTAATTCTTCGATATTTTTTCCAAACGTAAATAAGCGAATTAGTTCTTTTACTTTATTCCCAGCAATAAACCCCATTCTAGGAACAGTAAAATCTAAAAAATATTTTCGTTTAAAAAACTTCGATAAATCATATAGCCGTTCTACATCTAATCCAGCGCCGTAAAGACTAGCAACTATTGCCCCTATACTGCTTCCAGCGATAAAATCAATCGGAATATTTTCTTCTCTTAACACCTTTATTACACCAATATGGGCAAATCCTCTTGCTCCACCTGAACCTAATGCCAATCCAATCCTTGGAGGCTGCATTACGTTAACCCTCCATTCCCTTTATTTATGGCTCTGTTAAAATTGCCTGTTTATTTCCGGTTCGGGAGCCTCCTCGGCGCTGTGCGGAGGTCACTGAAAAAGTGGATGCTATGAAATATAGATAGGGAAAATCAAGTATTTAGAGGTTTTCGTTCGGTTTTCCGAGGCTTACCACACGCTTTCCGCGGGGCGAGCGCCGAGCCTCCTCGTCGCTTTGCTCCTGTGGGGTCTCGTCTTTCTCGCTAATCCCGCAGGAGTCGTGCGGACGCCTCTCCTAACCAACATGATGGTCGTTTTCAAACTCCCTATACCATTTTTATCCTACTAAATATAAGGGTTTTACCTATAATTTATATAATAAAACACTTCTTCAGTGGCTTCGCTGTGCGCCTGTGGGGTCTCCCTTTGACTCGCTTTTCCCGCAGGAGTCTCACGCCTACCGCTCCAATCAACAAAGTATCAAAATTAACAATTAGCTTTAACACAGCCTTATTTATAGAAGTTGTTTGAACACTCACTCATATAATCTTATGGTCTTTTTTTTCATGTTATGAGTATATTGAATGATAAGGGGCTAATGTAGGACGAGATAGTCGATCCCATAATGTCTGATTTGTAGGAGTTTATTTTATATTTACTTTTCTTTTAACTAATCATACTTTTTCCATCTAAAAGGAGGGGTCATTTTTTGAATGGTTCGAAGGTAAAAACCGTTATATTAGCATTATCCGCATCTCTCCTAGCTTTAGCATTAATCTCCTTTCCTGCTGTTGCTGTAGATGCATCCAAAAACGGTCTCAATACTTGGTGGACGATTGTCTTTCCATCCTTGCTTCCTTTTTTAATCTTATCCGAAGTATTAATTGGCTTTGGAGTTGTACGTTTTATAGGGGTTTTATTAGAACCTGTTATGCGTCCGCTTTTTAGAGTTCCTGGTGTAGGCGGCTTTGTGTGGGCAATGGGAATGGTATCTGGTTTTCCAACAGGAGCAAAATTAACCGCTCGTCTTCGCGAAGAAAAGCAATTAACTAAAATTGAAGCGGAAAGACTTGTATCTTTTTCTAATGCTTCTAACCCTATGTTTATTATTGGAGCTGTTTCCGCTTCTTTTTTTCACAATCCAAAATTAGGACTTTTATTAGCATTTTCTCATTATTTAGGAAATTTTACGGTTGGAGTATGCATGCGATTCTACGGGAGAAACGAGCAGCAAAACAAACACGACCGAAAGATAAGGAGACCTTCTATCAGAAAAGCTTTTCAAGAGCTCCATGAAACGAGAATAAAAGATAAACGCCCTCTTGGGAAACTTCTTGGTGATGCTGTTGCCTCTTCCATTCAGTCTTTGTTAATGGTCGGAGGATTTATCATTCTTTTTTCAGTTATTAATCGGCTTCTGTTTCATTTACACATTACATCTTTTTTAGGAAAATTTATCACGATGATTTTGCATGTATTTCGTTTTTCCACTGATTTAAGCATTCCTTTAATAGCGGGTATTTTCGAAATCACACTTGGCAGCAAGTTAACAAGTGATGTAGAAACAGCAGCATTTATGCATCAAGCCATCTTAACCAGCTTTATTTTAGGGTTTAGCGGTTTTAGTGTACAAGCACAAGTCGCAAGCATATTAGCTCAAACAGATATTCGTTTTCAACCTTTTTTCTTTGCAAGAATTTTACAAGCAAGTTTTGCAAGTTTTTATACATTTATAAGTTGGAATTTTTTCACCACTCATTTCTTATCAAAGGAAAATCCCACGATTGCAATTCCTGGTTATATAAAAGGAACTTGGGTAGAAGAAACTTTTGCTAAAATTACAGATGCTGGTCCCATTATCACCATTTTCTGTTTAAGCATTTATGTGTTAATTCTTCTTAGTAGATTACCAAGAAGAGCTTAAGTTCTTTGACTCCACGATCTAACTAAGAAAAGGCAGATTCTAACCTAATAAAGGGGGGGAAGCGGCAATGTCATCAACTTAAGATTCCATAAAATCTTATTAGATTAAACCGTCATAAGATTGTTGTATTAAAACCAACAAATCACTTGACTTTTTAAAAACACCACAATAATCGATTGGGATACCTTTTTTGGTATATCAACGATGTGTGGTGATTTTTTATGGAAATAAGCTTCATATTTAAAAATTCACTGGCGATACAGTTTTATCTATTGAACAGGATTTTTATGCGACAATGTTTCTCGCAAACATGGCCGCACTTGTAAAACAAGAAGCCGATGAAATAATTGCCAAAAAACAGAGGGGAAAGGAGTTGAAATATGAATATACCGCCAATCAACGACTTTTAATAGGAAAGCTGAAAGATAATTTCATTCAATTAATGCTAGAAAAAAGTGTTAGAAGACGTAATAAGCTGTATAAAAAAATACTGAATGAAATTCAAAGGAATCGAGTTCCTATAAAACCAGGTAGGAGTTTTAAGCGTGTGAAAGGATTACGAGCTAATAGAAATGGATTGATTCAAAAGTCCGCTTTTTAAAGGTTTGATTCATGAAAATAGAATGCCAAGGGAGGGTGAAAAAAATTACATTTCATCCGCCCGGGCATCCTATTGCCTTTTTTATGATCCTATTTATGGGATACCCTTTATTTAAAAGAAATACCTCATTTGTTTGGAGAGGTGTCCGCTCGACTCCTACGGGATTAGCGAGACAGACGAGACCCCACAAGAGCAAAGCGACGAGGAGGCTCGGCGCTCGCCCCGTGGAAAGCGAGCGGTAAGCCTCGGAGAACAGAACGGAAACCCTTACCTCCTATTTTGTTGCTTATTTTCCTGTTTTTTGAAGCTTGGATTGATGACATTGGGGTAAGCGGGGCACCATCACTCAATTTTCCCATTAAAATTGGTGAAGCTCCGATCCCTTTTCCATAGAAAAAGAGGGTGACTAAACGAATCCAACTTTTTTAATTAATCGTCCGACTCGTTTAGTCACCTTCTCTTTATGTATTTAGTTGTCTTTGTTCAACAACGAATACTTCCTTTTTAATGCTTGCTCTACTACATTTGGCACCAATTCTGAAATATCTCCATTGTACTTGCTTACTTCTTTTACAATACTTGAACTTAAAAAAGAATATTGATTATTTGTCATAATAAAAAATGTTTCGATTTCATCACTTAACACACGGTTTACCGACGTGATCTGCATTTCATATTCAAAATCAGAAACTGCTCTTAACCCTCGAATAATTGCATTTGCATTAATACTTTTTGCATAATCTATTAATAATCCTTCATAAGAAGTAATCTTTACATTTGGAATATCTTTCGTTACTTCTTTAATTAATTCCAACCTTTCTTTTACCGAGAAAAAGGGCTTTTTACTTGAGTTATTCAAAACACAAATAAATACTTGATCAAAAACCTTTGCCCCTCTTTTTATAATATCGATATGACCATTTGTTATCGGGTCAAAACTCCCGGGACATACTGCAATACTTGCCATAAACTTATTCCTCCAAACCCATTGACAATGTGTAGATTGAAATTGCAATTATTCCATATTTTTCATCCTTTTTTTTACAAAGCCGACCAATTGACTCAGGTAAAATAACCTCAGAACCATGCTCACATACAATCGTACCATCTTTTTCTAATAAATTTTCTTTGTCGATCGTCGTAAGTAAACGTTCTAATTGCTGTTGTTTATACGGGGGGTCTAAAAATATATAGTCAAAGCAGCGTTCTCTTTTTATTAATGCTTTAATCGCACGGTCCGCATCATTACGATACACTTCTGCTTTTTCTTCTAATTTACATGTTGCAAGATTGCTTTTTATAGTGGAAATTGCCTTACCCTCTCTATCAACAAATACAACATTTGATAATCCCCGGCTTAACCCTTCAATTCCAAGTCCTCCGCTCCCTGCAAATAAGTCTAAACCAGATCCGCCATCAAAGTATGGACCAATCATATTAAAAATGGCTTCTTTTACTTTATCCGTTGTTGGTCTTGTAGAATTTCCAGGCACTGCTTTTAAAGAAATCCCTTTATTTATACCAGAAACTACTCTCATCTTTTTATCACCACTAAATTCTTAATTAACTAGCCTTTTTCCTTTCCTATCCTACCATAAACAAAAAAAGGAGCCAACTTTCTTTCCCCTTTGTTAAAGAGATGTTCAAAAATTCCGGGAAAAATAGCTGTCGAATTTCTTCGTCATTTTGTTTATCCGCTCCTCTATCATTTCTTTGCAAAGGAAATAAAAATATCTATTTTAATGTATAAGCGAAATAAAAGCTGGAGATACTTTTATTAACAACATCTATTCGAGGATGTTGTTGCCAACCGCGGAGAAGACTTACGTTTCCCCATAAGTTCTTCCTCCGGTTTCTCCTCTCCCTTTACCTTCTTTCCTATAGAGGATATAGAAGGACCCTGTAAGCAAATGCTTGCAGGTTTTTTTTGTTATAAAAAAAAGCCGGATTAGCTCCAGCATTATATTCCCATCTTATAATCATATTCCTTTGCTTTATCCGGCTTTGAATTTTCAAACTCCAATTTCAGGAAAGGCTTATAGGACGGTTCTACTTTTTTGACGTAAGAATATGTACTTAGTTTTTCCATAACCTGATCTACATCCTCTTGATTTGTATACAACACGACGTATTTTAATCTTTTCGATATATAATGTACATTGCCAAATCTTCTTAACATTTTCGTTTGCTTTAAGGAATACATCCAAACGATAATACCTTGCCGTTGCCCTAACATGCTCTAACCCCTTTTTTAATCCATTATTTTTGATTCTAGCATAAAAAAACTTTTCTTATCGAACATAAAATATATCAGGCAGTCTTCTACATGCTTCGTGTTCCTTTTGTTTTTTACTTAGGCTCTTTTCGTATAGATTGTTGTTATTTAACCCGCATCCTGAATACACTTCGCTTTCCGCGGACGAGTGCCGAGCCTCCTCGTCGCTATGCTGAGGCCACTGAAAAAGTGAATGCTATAAAATATAGGTAGCGACAATCCAAGCAACGCAGAGGTGTTCGGTTTTCCGAGGCTTACCACACGCTTTCCGCGGGGCGAGCGCCGAGCCGCTTCGTCGCTACGCTCCTGCAGGGTCTCGCCTGTCTCGCTAATCCCGCAGGAGTCGTGCGGACGCCTCTCCTAACCAAAATGATGGTCGTTTTCAAACTCTCTATACCATTTTCACCCTAATAAATTTAAGTATTCCACCTATAATTTATCTAATAAAACACTTTTTCAGTGCCGTCGCTATGCTCCTGTGGGGTCTCGTCTTTCTCGCTTTTCTAAGCAGGAGTCTACGTGTATTCAGGCTGCTCAGTGCTTCAACTATGTTTATTATTTTATTCAAAAAACAACAAACTTTTAGAAAACAGCCTTTACTTATCACTATGGCAGCTTATTCTTAAAAATGCGGTTTTTGATTAGGATATAAACATTTTCACATAATAAAATTCAGTAGTGCCAACAAAATAAATGTTAGGATTACAGAACCAAAAATAAAATAACCTATATATTTAATCCCTCTAGGCAAAGATTTTACATTTATACTTTTTGGTTTAACTCCACCTTCCAAATAATTAAATTGTTCGATATCTGAAGGAATGAATACTTTATTTTCATTGGTGTTATTAAATTCCTCACTATATTGTGTTTCATGCACTTTTTTCAAAATACACACCAACTTTCATTTGTTTAAAACAATATCATCCTATTTCATAGCTTTTTTATATTCTTGATTCCATTCTTTTCGATTATTTTCCCAACCTATAAGGAAAATGTCAAATTGTTTATTAAATTTTTCTTGCAAAGAGAAAGTAATTAATTCTAAAATAACCATTATGTATAATTGGAAAAGTTGAATCTTCCATCAAAAGAAGCTACTCCCTTTAAGAGTGAGATAAAAAAAGGCGACGACAGCCAATTAATATGCTTTCGCCACCATCTTTTATTTTAGGCAGAACAACTGCAGCCGCCGCCGCTTCCACATCCACCAGAACTACATCCGGAAAGCTCGTCAAAAAATGGATTTCCTGTTGGAACTTTAATAAATTCCGAAACAGAGCGCCCAATAATGACACTTACTTCATCCAGCAGCTTTTGCAAATTATTTTCTGCTATTTTAAATGCAGCAACATGTGTATCTAAGTCCATGTCTCGTTTTAGTTGTCTAATTTCTATCATCACTTTTTTATATTCAGGATGGTATTTCCCAAAACGCTGGACTTCCTCATATTGCCCTTTCATTTTATTAAAAGCAAATATTTTTTGCTGTGTCTCTTTGTTTGTATTTAAATTGGACAAACAAATACGATATTGTTCTGCAACATCTGATTCTAATATCATGTCAGCAATCGCTTCTGCCTCTTCTACCATCAGCATTATTTCAGTTGTAGCAAGCACGTATTCGTCACCTCCACCTTCATTTTACTTGAAAAGGCTTGGAAAGAAAAGGCTTGTATTTCGAATCTTTATGAAATAACCACTGTAAATTCTTGTCCTAAATGATATGATTCATTTGCTTCATTAACAAGCTCAAGTGAAATTTTATGTTTTCCTGCTTTTAAATTACGCACCACAAATGCTGCTGTATTGTATTCAGCTACTAATAAATCATCCACTTTCAAAACAATTTTCGCCTGGTTTTTTCCACTGTTTTCACGAAAGGATACAGAACTAACTTTACAATCGATATAAACTGCGTTTCCTTTTACAAAATGTTGAACAGAAATTCCTTTATATGAGGAAGCTGGGGATGCTTGTACATGCTGCAATCGCATCAACTGCTGAATCATCCCCTCTTTTTTTGGTTTTACTTCCGGATCTGGAACATCATCCCGACATGCAGATAAAAGAAGCATAACAGGAATACAATAAAACAGTAATTTTTTCAATAAAAACACTCCTGAACATTTTTTCTTAGTATTCGCTGTTGTGCTTCTTTTTACGCAATAATGAACGATTTATTTAGAGGATGTTCAAAAAAGCACCAAATGATAAGCATCGAATCTCTTCGTTGGCTTGCTTCTAATTTATTACCTTTTTGAACACTAATTTTTATCGATTTTGCTTTTGAAACATTTTTAAGAGGACGAATTCATTGCTTGAAACATGCTTATCATCATGGATGCCATCTGTACTCCATTTGAAAACTTCTCTACATGGTGAGGAATTGTTTTTTTATAATATTGTAAGGAAGCAACTTCAAATGATTGCCATTCATTTGGATTCCTATTTAATTCACGATACCATTGGGGCTGTTCTCGAATAAATTGTTGCAATTCTTGATTTTGGGAAATATATTCTTTTATAGAGCGCCTCATAGTAAAACTCCTTCCTTAATCTTTACGAAATGAAAAAGGTCCTGTTGGTTGTTTCTGCCCGCTGTTTTTGGTTGCATTTGTACTTGCAGCACTACCAGGAGCTAATTGAGAAATCACTCCTTGAATAGTTCCTAGTGCTTGACTTAAATTAGCTATATATCCTTGTAGCTGGTTTTGATCCATGTTTTTTAGTGAATTCATAACAGATGACATCGACATCGTTTTATTCGAGTTATCTGCATCCGTAGGTTGATCTGTTGAAGTTTTGCTATCACGAAAATTATCCCACCGAGCATCTTCTTCTCCTAATAAGTACCAGTCTTCATATAATTCCTGCCAAGTGGCTTTTCCGCTTCTTACTTCTTGAATAATTTTCGGATTGCCTTTCACAAAAGTTTTAAACGCTTCTACAGATGGATGAATTTTTTTCTTTTCCATTTATGTTCACCTCTATTTGTTACAGCTGCCTATACTACTATATGACACTATAGTTAAAAATGTGTATTGTGTATTCTATTCATATCCTCTGCCATTTTATACACAGCAGCTCATATGGAAACTCGTCCATCTCAATCATTATAAAAGGCTCTTTTCGTATAGATTGTTGTTATTTTACCCCGCAGCCTGAAAACACTTCGCTTTCCGCGGACGAGCGCCGAGCCGCATCAATGCTATGCTCCTGTGGGGTCTCGTCTTTCTCGCTTTTTCCGCAGGAGTCTACGTGTATTCAGGCTGTTCAGTGCTTTAGCCATATTTATTATTTTATTCAAAAACAACAAACTTTTAGAAAACAGCCTTATAAAAAGAAATAAGAACAGATTCTAACCTAAATAAAGGCGACACTCCGACCTCTTTTCCATAAAAAAACTGCCCTAAATATTTAACCCTTATTCCTTGTTTTCAAGAACTATTGCATTCTCTCAAACAATCGATTAGGTGTAAACTTAAGACAGCTTTTCTACCATTTCTCTATAAAATTTTGCGTGTAATATTTTTTATATACTCCTACTCCCAAATGTGTAAAATCTTTATTCAACAAACAGTCCCGATGACCTTTGCTGTTCAACCAACCTTCTATTACCGCACCTGCATCTGTATAGCCTGCTGCAATGTTTTCACCAGCAACCTGATAAAACACATCGCCTTTTTTTAACCTTGCTTCTAAGTCACCATATTTTTCAGAGGTATGAGAAAAAGTTTTTGTTTCAAACATATCTATACTATGCCCGAGCGCCACTTTTGCTGTTGACTTGTCCCATTGAACTTCGTTTAATTTAAATCGTTTACGCAGAACATTTGTCATATCTAAAATTTGCTGTTCGTTTCCTTTTTCAACCGCTTCAACATCTTCTACTGCTGAAGCTGTTTCAACTAATTCCCCTCTGTACACTAGTTCATATGGCCGAAGCTGTAATAATGTTTTCGCATCCATATACCTTACACTTGATAATGTTCCTGTAAATTTATCAAAATAAAATTGTGCATAAAAATCACCTATACGAATAAGCGGACGATTGTTTATTTCGTCTTCAGATAGTTCAAAGCGATAAGAAGAGCCTTCATAATTTAAGCTAATATTTGTTTCAATCGGCGTTTTTGTATAAATATCGCCTACTTCTTGTCCAATTTTATATGGGGAAATATTAACATTTTCACCGATAGCATAGATCGTAACAACTTTTTGATCATGTACGCCAACTTGAAAATATTCGCTATCCTTTTTATTATAAATCCACCAGTCATAATCATAAGAAGAGGGATCTATCCTCGTGGGCTTTCCGTATTCTTTTTCTAGTTTTTTTACATTCTTACCGAGCAAGCTTCCTAAACCTTCTGCCGGTACCGGTAGGCTTTTATTCACACTGGCAGATTTTTCAGCAAGCGTAGTACTTTCTTTTGCGAGATTTTTTCCATCTCTTATGAGTACATCTGCATTTTCATTTTTATCTGTTATATTCAAATAAAAACCAACAGCAATTAATATAGAAATAATAACTAATATTCTAATAAAAGTTTTCAGAGGCTATCCTCCTCTCTCGTATTATCTCTACTATTATATGTTCATTATAGACTATTTAGTATAACGTTCTAGAAAATTATTTTTAGTAGTGGATAAGAGCATAATGACTTAAAAACCTAAAATAGCTTTTATGACAGATGTTGTTTCTCCCCCACGATAAATTACATATAATAATAAATAGACAGCAACACCTGTTATAGCAGTAAAAAACCAGATAATACTCGTAATTGGTCCAAGTTTGCGATGCTTTGCATACTGTTTTTTATACCCGGTTATTAACATAATAATCCCTAGCACCGCTCCAATAGTTGCCAGGTTAATATGAAATATAAGAAAAATCGTATAATATATTTTTATATCATCTGGACCGCCAAATGACGTGTTGCCGATAAATATAGTTCTGGATGCATAAATGATAAAAAAGATGACTGCAAATATCGCTGCAAACATCATGACTTTTTGATGTGCTTGTATTTTCTTTTTTAAGATTAAATTCCAACCAATTGCGACAAAAACTGCGCTTAACACGATAAAAAACGTACTGATGGTTGGTAAAATTGGCAGTGAAAATTCCATAAACATAACCTCTCAACATTTAATAATTTAATAAGTGAACTTCCTTATATAGAATAAACTTTCATCCACTTGGAATAATAATAGTGAGCTTACCATTCTCTCCCTTTATAAAGTGTTTTTTAAAAAATAGCAAGAAGAACAATGCATTTAGGCATCATTCTTCTTTTATTCTATCGTTTCTAAAAGAGCGTAACAAGGACCATTGCTGCAAACAAAATAGTCATATGTTGAATGGAGTAGACAAACATTGCTGTTGCCCACTTTATTTCATCGTTCTTTTTACTAGCAAAAATTCCTGTTATAATCCAGCCGATATTTAATAAAGTCGCGAGAATTAAAAAAGGAACTCCAAGTGATGTTAATAAAAACGGCAGCGGTATAAGCGCAACAATCCATGCATACGTATGTTTTTTTGTGACATGAAATCCTTTTACTACTGGAAGCATCGGGATTCCTGCTGCTCTATATTCTTCTACTCTTCTGATCGCTAATGCATAAAAATGCGGCGGCTGCCAAACAAACATAATCAAAAATAAACTCCATGCCATTATATCTAAGCTTGGATCAATTGCTGCCCAGCCAATTAACGGCGGAACCGCTCCTGAAAAGCTGCCAATTACAGTATTGGACACAAGTTTTCTTTTCGACCACATCGTGTATACGACAACGTAACTAAAGGCACCAACCAGCGCAATAACTGTTGCTGTAATCGTAGTTAATAATAACAGGGCTGTTCCCAACGCAATAAAACCGAAGCCTAAAATCGCCACTTTCTTTGCATTTATCTTTCCAGTTACAGTCGGTCTTGCTTTTGTCCTTTCCATTAAAGGATCAATATCACGGTCAATATAATTATTTAATGCACAAGATCCAGCAATAATTAAGGCTGACCCAATAAGCGTATAGAAAATAGTATCTATATTTAATAAGAACTTTTCTCCAGAGAAGTGAAGCGCTAGCCACAAACCGGTAAACACTGTAATTAAATTAGAATTAACAATGCCGATTTTAATTAATGCTAAAAAATCCTTCCATGCAGATGTTTCTTGCAAATTTCCCCCATTTATTTGAGCTTCTGAATAAGCCCTTGAATTCGCCATAGTTTTTTCCCTCCCTTTTCTATAAAAACATGGCATTACAAAACAAACAACGAATATTCTCCGGTAAGTCTATTCACTTGTGCCGATTTTCACAATTAACATTATAGGGATGTTAAAAAACATCCCTTCTGTAATTAAACCATATTTTTTATTATTTTTCTCCATCTTTTTTTCAAAAAGTTATCTTCATGAATCAATCATATGGAAATTTTTTGAAACACTTGGATAAATCAACACATGCATAATACTTTCTTACAAAATTTTCAAAAAGACACTCTTATTTAAGAGTTACGTTTTAATATATTTTTACGAATCATCTCTACGATCATCAACAAAAACGGAAGAACTACCGCAAATATAGGAAATATATATTTTAACACAAATTCACCTTGCATAAAGTGATGTTCAATATCTTCCGCCATGAATATAGAGGTTACACAAATGATGACGCCGAGCGGAATGACAAGTTTGTTTTTTGATACGTTGAATAAATCTGCACAACCAATTAAAGCAGCATAGAAAAAAACGGCAACTTTAAAGAAATCATTTATGATTAAACTAACTTCTACAAAAGCATCTAACCGTTGGATAAACCCTCCAACTTGAATCTGCTGCATCATCGATAAAAAAGGAAATATTAACTGTTTTAGTTTGATTAACCCAAGAACAGATATTTCAAGAAAGACGACAGCAGATAAAATAACACCACTACAAATAATAGCCGTTATTCCAATTTTAAAACCTGCTTTTCGATTATTTAAATACGGAAGAATCATCGTAAAACCAATTATTTCTCCAAAAGGAAACATCACTGTTTGCTTATAAACAGAAGAAAATATCGGTTTCCACCCATTTTCTAATATAGGTAATACATGATCAACATCCACTACATTAGAGAGCATCAAAAATAAGGGTGCTAAAGTTCCTGTAAACAAAAAGAATAGGAAATACAATTCTCCAGTTCGAGCCAACACTTCAATTCCCCTGTATAAAGCATAACTAATCACCATCATTAGGATAATGCTAAGAACAGAAATAGGGGTTTCATCATATGAAAGTGCTAATAACTCTACACCATCTCGCAAGTCTCTCGCAGCTCCATATAAAAAAAAGAGAATGTATAATATTGCTATTAGTAATCCGATGTACTTTCCAAAAATAATTCTAACATATCCAGTTAAGAGCAATTGCGGAAAATGACTATAAAGATAAGCATACATACAGAATATCAAGATTCCCCCAACCATGCCAGTTAGTATTGCAATCCAAGCATCTTGTTTTGCATCTAATCCTAAAGGAACCATGATCGCCGTACCTAATTCAAACAAAATGATGAGACAAAATAATTGAAAAGAAGTTATTTTTGCGGATTCCATCATCTCACCTCATTTTCCAAATTTAAATAAGTGATTTTAGGCAGAACAGCTAGCAATAAATTTTATTCTTCCAACTTATCCCTTTATTTTCCGAACAGCCGCTACTCCCAACAATAACAGCGGAACAAAAAATCCGAGCGTTATCGCATGAGGTGTCCATATTTTGAAAACAACGGTAAGGTCATACACAATATCTGGACTGATTACAAGAGAAAGGACAATAAGAATCATCCCTAAAGGGAAGACAAGTATCCGATAATCGTTCAGTTTTAAAGTTTGAGCCAAACTTAAAGTAGACGCATAAAAGCAAACAGTCAGTTTAAAAAATATCGCAATAAACCACATACCAGCCATAATTGCTTCTATCCTTTGCAAAAAATCACCTACATTTATTTTTTTTGCCAAAACATAGCTTGGATATAAATTTCTCGTCGTTAGATCTGCTCCTATCACAAGAATAGCCAGAGCAGTTAATACGATTAGAACCGCTCCCCCAAGCCAAGTTCCTCTTCGAAAAGCCTGCCCAGCTTCTTTTGAGCGATTGACATAGGGGAAAATCATTAAAAAAACAACCAACTCAAGAAAAGGAAAACCAGTAAGAAAAAGGATAGCTCTTAAAATCGGCTTCATTCCATCTTCAAGAACTGGTTGAATATTTTGCAGCTTTATCTGAGGAGAAGTAAAGCAGACAAGAAAAATAAAAAGGACTATAAACCATGGGAATAAAAGTTCTGCTGCACGTGCAAAAGGCTCAATTCCCATGCGCGTTCCCATCATCACAACAATAAGAAAGATTATATGAATAGATTGAATCGGCGTTTCCGGCATGATTTGTGTCGTCATAAAATCTCCTATATTGCGTAGAACTAACGCAGCAAGAAGAAACGGAAAAGTAAAGAACAGTAGAGCAATGACTTTTCCTATCCATTTTCCAAGTATTTTTTCGCTATACTCAACTAACGTCATATCAGAATATCTATTTCCTAGTGTTTGATACAACCACGTTAATAACACCCCTACTACCACTCCAAAAATAGCTGCAAGCCAAGCATCTTGTTTTGATTCAGAAGCAACCATAGATGGGGCCAATAAAAGGGAGCTTCCAGTTGTAAACATAAATACTAATACTGTAAATTGTTTACTTTCAATCTTCCCTTTTTCTAGCATTCTTTTCTCCTTCTTTCTACTTCAATAAACCGAATAGAAAATCACTAAAGGGCTTATACACAGCACCAATCCAGTTTAAAGGGTTCGGAATATTCATCTGCAAACCCTCCGCAATGCTTAAACCAGTTCCAAAAAGGAGAAGTATTGAAAATACCCAAATTTCCTTTGTTAACCCTTTTCTCAAAAGCGGCGGAACTTCGATAAGTGCAATTACGATAGATACTAGAAGAATTCCTATCGTTACTAGCATATGAATTAACTCCTTTCCTTCCTCTAAGAAGGATTGTCTTACTGTCCATACATGCCTATTTCAAAGGTAAACGGATTTTTCGAACTGCAGCTACACCCAACAAAAGCAGTGGAAGAACAAGACCATACGTTAAAGCATAAGATGTCCATATCCGAGAACTAAAAAAATAAAAATATACAATATTTTGGAATGATAAAAGTGTGAAAACAATTAAAATAATTCCAAAAGGAAAAACTAGCACTCGATAATCCTTCAGTTCTAATATTTGTGCAATCCCTAAAATAAATGCATAAAAACAGATTAGTAACTTAAAGAAAATTGAAATAAACCAAATGCCAGCCAATATGATTTCAATACGTGTTACAAAGTTGGCAAGATTAATTTTTTTAGCTAAAGAAAAAGTAGAGTAAATATTTCTAGAAGTTTGCTCCGCACCCAGTACCGAAATCGATAAAAATGTAATGAGGATCGTCACAATTCCGCCAATGAGTGTTCCTAAAAAAAGTGCTTTTCCCGCTCCTTTTTTTTGATTGATAAAAGGAAATAGCATTAAAAATATGATTAGTTCTAAATAAAGAATGCCGATAAACTGATAATTTGCCTTTAATATTGTCTTGCTATTCGCCTCCAATACCGGTTGTATATTAGCTATTTCGATTTTAGGTGAAATAGCTAGACATAAAATAAAAATACCAATCATGATCCAAGGAAAAAAAAGTTCAGCAGAGCGTGTAAATGTTTCGAGTCCAAGTCTTGTTCCCATGATAATAGTAGCCATAAAGATGATGTAGATAGCTTGTATCGGAGTTTCCGGCATAATAGCAGTTGTAAGAAAGTTTCCAATTAAATTCAGCAAAAATGGACAAATCAGAAAAAAGTAGCTCATAAAAAGTAATGATACTATTTTACCTACCCATTTCCCCAACACTTTTTCGCTTATCTGAACTAAAGTAAATTCGGGAAATAGTTTACCTAATCCATTATATAAAAGGACAAATAATAGCCCTATTGCAACTCCAAATATGCTAGCGACCCAACCATCTTGTTGTGCAGTAAAGGCAAAAGAACCTGGCGCAAGTAAAATAGTCGTTCCAATATTGAATAAGATGACAAGAACCATTAGTTGACGTGATGAAATTTTACCGTTCTCTAGCATCTTTTTTCACCTATCTTCTTATTTTCATAAATCGAATAGAATATCATGAACAGCTTATACATAACAGCGATTCCATCTAAAGAGTTCAGAATATCTTTATCTAAGCAGTCCCCTTATTCTTTTTCAAAAGAGGAGTAAGATCGAAAGTGCCAAGCGTCCCTATAATTATCTCTATACGATTTTATTCCGGTATTTCTTTCTGAAAGGATTCTCCCACTGTACCTACACGTCGTATTTTTACATCTGTCTTTACATGCACTGGAAGATCCACAAATTTCTCGTCCCAATTTTTCTCAATTTTTTTCCATAGTTTAGGATTTGTACGATGAATCTCTTCACCAAAACCAAAAATATCGACTCCGTATTCTTTTTGTGCTTTGTAAATAGCCTGTTCGATGACAAGTTTTAATCTTTCCTCTGATTTTTTTTCCAAATCAGCTATCGTTTTTGTTTTCATAAGATCAATCTTACATTCGACAGATCCTACATTGGCTTCCAAGCTCGTACTCACATTAATTTGAGGACTCCCTTTTTTAACGCTTCCTTTTACATCTGTCTTTGAACGTATCACCTCGAACGTGATGTTTCCTCCCTTTGGACAGGCAATACGACCAACCGTACTTTTGACATTATCGTTAATATAATTATATCCTTTACTCTCATTTTCATTTAACCAGCCAATCAGTTTATCATTTTTCAACACTCCGATGCCTGAATATTGCAATTGAGAAGGAGTATCGATTTCTACTACATTCTCTGGATTATCACCTTGTTCCTTCTCTCCTGTCACTTTAAGTCCTGTTAACACAGGCTGTTTTCCCTTGCTTACAATGTTGGATATCAGGTCATCTAATGTGACGCTGACAGTCGGCGCCCAATTTTTTTGCGACGTTTCAAGAGATTGAAACAATTTAGTAGCTGGTATTTTTTCTAATGGTGTTAATACCTTTAATACATTTGCAGCCGTTGTTCCCCTTGCCACCACAATGAAAAAATCCGTACGATGTTCATGATCACGCGATAAGTAATCCAAAATACCACTTATTCCTTCTTTCGCTAACTCCTCTCCAATCACAACCATCCGAATATGAGAAGCATAGATTTTTCGCGAACTAACTGTTGTCATTTTTCGTCTTGCTTCAAATGGAGTCTCTGCTACAGTTTCATAAGTAGTTACTGGTGACCGATTACCGCCGCCTCCCTTTGCGGCTACTTGTCCTGGATCTACGATTTGCGAAGTCACTCGATATTGATCTCCCGCTTTATCTATTCCCATTGCTACTTCGATTGCTATCTCATTCAATTCTCGACGGTTCCAACAGCCTGTAGCTACAGTGAGAAGAACAAGCACCATTACTAGCAAACTGAATTTTCGTTTCATAAGTGAAACTCCCCCTGTTCTATTATCATTTTGGAGGCTCCGGTTTTGAAGCGGAAGGATCTTGCTCACGTTTCACGTTTTTTTGACTAATTAAACGTGGACGGGAAAATAATCGCCATATTGGCAATCGAAACATCGCATCCTTTTGGTCAACAGGAATAAACGGAGCAAACGGACTCATATAAGGAACACCAAAGGAACGAATACTGCAAAGGTGAAGAACAATCGCAATTAACCCAACAGTAATTCCAAATAAACCAAAGGAAGCCGCCAGTCCCATTAAAATAAAGCGTAATATCCTTACTGAAATAGCCATATTAAAAGAAGGAAAAACAAAACTTGATATGGCGGTTATGGCTACGACAATGACCATCGCAGCAGATACGATTCCAGCTTCTACTGCTGCTTGACCAATAACCAAAGCACCGACAATCGATACCGCTTGACCGACTGCTTTTGGCATGCGAACTCCGGCTTCACGCAAAATCTCAAAGGTTACTTCCATCATGATTGCTTCAATAAAAGCAGGAAAGGGCACCCCTTCTCGCTGTGCTGCCAAACTAATCAAAAGCTGAGTGGGGATCATTTCTTGATGAAAAGTCGTAATTGCAACGTAGAGAGACGGACCCAATAAAGCTATGAATAAAGATAAATATCGAAGGAATCGAATAATCGTTCCGAAATCAGCACGCTGATAGTAGTCTTCTGCTGACTGATAGAATTGAGCAAAAATAACAGGTACTAAAAGGACAAACGGAGTGCCATCTACGAGAATCGCTACTCTTCCCTCCAAAAGTCCAGCAGCTACAACATCCGGGCGTTCCGTATTGTATATAGTAGGAAAGGGAGTGTATGTTTCGTCTTGAATCAACTCCTCTATGTAGCCGCTTTCCAAAATGCCATCGATTTCAATTCGATCGAGCCGAGCATTCACTTCTTTTACAATTTTGTCATTAACAATCCCATTAATATACATGATTGCTACATCTGTTTTCGTGACTTTCCCTATTTTTTTGCTTTCTAGCCAAAGATTAGGATCTTTAATTTTCCGACGGATTAACGCAGTGTTCATACGAATCGATTCTGTGAAGCCTTCCCTTGGTCCGCGAATCACTGTTTGATCAGCAGGTTCTGTTACCCCGCGGTTTTGCCACTCTCTCATTCCAATTGAAAAACCTTGTCCATATCCATCTAGCAGCAAAATAACATTTCCGGATAAAAGGGAATCAAAAAGCGTTTCAAAATCGGTTACATCTTGAATTTCTCCAACCGTCAAAACAAAATCCTTCATAACATGTAAAATATCTTGTTCAGAAGAGACTTTTTGATCCAATTCCGTTTCTCGAATATCCACCATTAAAGATTCCATGATAAAATTTTGAATAGACTTTGTATCTGTTAATCCTTCCGTATAAAAAATCCCAGCTTTGATTTTCCCTTCTTTACCAATGCGAATCTCGCGGATGATAATATCCTTGCTGTTTCCAAGCATTTCTTTAATATGATTTATATTTTCTACTAAGCTCGTTTTAAGGGCTTCCTTTTTCTTTGCCTCTTTTATTTGAGGAGTTTTTATTGATGGGGAATTTTTGTTTCTTTTTTTGAAAAAATCCATTAGTTCGACCCCCTTATTATCATTGCGTAATATAACGTCTCTGTCTCGTTAGTTTAACTCCCCATCCTTATAATTATGCGTTTATCCTTTCTATTCTAAAGCAATAGAAATACCCCACCTTCATTTCTTGAAGGTGGGGTATTTCTCGAACTTCGATTGTATAAAAATGTTAATTGCTATCTGTTATGCAAAAACCTGTTTCTCGACTGTTTTGGCAATTCTGAAACGACTTTTTCTTCTTTGTTTTTATATTTTTTTTCATATTTAACAAACATAGACACATTTACTAGAATCCCCATGCTTAGTGCCAATTGCACAAGAGAGGAACCCCCATAGCTGACAAATGGCAACGGGACACCTGTTAAAGGAATAATGCGAGAAACTCCTCCAATATTAATAAACGACTGAATGCCAATCATGCTCGATATCCCAATTGCAAGCAAACTGCCAAATGAATCTTTGCAGCGCAGCCCTATGTAAATGCCTCTAAGAACGATGTAGCTTAAACATGCTATTACAAAAACAACCCCATAAATTCCTAGTTCTTCAGCGATTACCGCTATAATAAAATCAGTATGTCCATCTGTTAAGTAACCTAGTTTTTGTACCCCTTGTCCAAGACCTAACCCCTTTAAACCGCCTCCACCAATCGCAATTAACGAGTTGGCCATTTGATAGTTTGCATCTGCTTCATTTTTAAAAGGAGAATCTAAAAACACAAAAATCCGCTCCCGTTTTTCATCTGAGAATAGGTCTTTGCTGAAAATTAAAACAAAAGGAATCAATACAACGGCAGCAATCGTTGCTAATCTTAATAAATTTCGAAAATTCATACCTGAACAGACAATGACCGTTGCTCCGATAAGAAAAATGATCGCTGCTGTCCCAAAATCAGGCTGAATGGTAACAAGACCACAAACAAGTAATAAATACACAATGGGAGGTGCAACACCTTTATTAAATTCATTAATATAAGACTGCTTTTTTGCATACACTGCTGATAAATAAATAATCACCGCAAGTTTGACAAATTCCGCCGGCTGCAACTTAGAATTCCCAATCTCATACCAGCTTTGTGCATTACCGGCAACATGCCCTAAAACAAATAATCCTAATAAACCAATTAATGATAAAAAAACCATCGGAACTAACAGGCGATTACTAAGAAATGCTTTATATGGAAAAAGAGCGGCTACTATAAACACAAATCCCGCAACAACTAAATGCGATAACTGCTTTTTATAAAAATAATCACTGCTAGGTAAATCGTAACGTTGCACAGCACTAACCATGCTTGCACTGTAAACCATAATTAATCCAAAGATTGATAGCAAAACCATCACGATAATTAAGGAATAATCATATGATTTTAATATTTTTTTTAACATTAAACCGCTTCCCTTACTATTTCTACGTTGTTTTATACATTCGCTAAATTTATCCCTTTTCCTGCCAAGCAAAAAGAAAATCAAAGACCATTTTATCAAATGAAAGCATTCTAAGCTAATTATAGGCTATCTTCTTTTGTCTGTCTCTTCTAAAGCAACGGTTCTATTTTCTTGTTCGCTTTTACAAATATGTACGGTTATCCAATAAAAAAACTCAAACAATTGTTTGAGTTTTTTTATTTTCTTATAGACGCTTCATGTAATGCAGAGAGCTCTTTTTCCAACTCATCTAATATTTTTTTGCCCACGCTTACTTCTACTAACCCAAGTCGAATGGCAAAATCTATTTCTTTGGATAAGCCGAACATTTGCGTATCCAGAACTTCTTCATATAAAGGACATTGTGGCATTGTTAAATTTTCCATCTGTACTTTAATAAGCTTTAATATTTTGTCTGCATCTGCTTTTAATAATGCATTTGCTTTTTCTTTATGATTAATAATCATGTCAGAAGTCAACCTTATCCCCCCGTTTCCGAGCGATTATCCTATCTATAAAGTTTAAACTCAACCTAGAAAAAATGCAAGACTAATAAATAGAATCTAGTGAAACTTCCTTCAGTGGGGTTTTTTGACGACAGCTCAGGCCTGATTTTTCGTCATCCCCAACTGAATTATGATGCTTTCTATGGAAAGGGGCCGGAGCCAATGTCATCAAGCTAAATTTCAAAAAACAGGAAAATAAGCAACTAATTAGGAAGTAATGGTTTCCGTTCTGTTCTCCGAGGCTTACCGCTCGCTTTCCACGGGGCGAGCGCCGAGCCTCCTCGTCGCTTTGCTCCTGTGGGGTCTCGTCTTTCTCGCTAATCCCGTAGGAGTCGAGCGGACGCCTCTCCAAACAAATTAGGTATTTCTTTTACATAAAGGGTATCTAAATCCATGATATTCCATAGTTTACATTTTATAAAATCTTAAGTTGATGACATTGGGGCCAGAGCTACGCCAATTTTAATGGAACAATACGAATGATAGTACTCCATATTTTGTTTTTTATCCTTATAATGGATGAATCACATCGCCTTTATTAGGTTAGAATCTGCCTTTTCCTTGTTAGATGTTGGAGACAAGGAACGAGTCTCATGTGAGTTTTTTAAAGAAGATCTGCTGCCAGCTGCGCCAGGCCGGATCGTTCCCCTTTTACAAGCTTTACATGCCCAGCAATTTGCTGGTCTTTAAAACGTTCTACTACATAAGATAAACCATTATTAAATGCATCGAGGTAAGGATGATCAATTTGTTCAGGATCACCCATGAGCACAATTTTGCTCCCTTCTCCTACCCTTGTTAAAATGGTTTTCACTTCATGCTTTGTTAAATTTTGCGCTTCATCTATAATAATAAATTGATCGGGAATGCTTCTGCCTCGAATATATGTTAAAGCTTCTACCTCAATCGATCCCATCCCCGCAAGAATTGCTTCTAATTCACCAGGTTTTTTTGTATTAAACAAATATTCAAGATTATCAAATATCGGCTGCATCCACGGTCTTAACTTCTCTTCCTTTTCCCCCGGAAGAAATCCTAAATCCTTCCCCATTGGTACAATCGGTCTTGCAACTAATAGTTTTTTGTAATCTCCAAAATCTTCTGTTTGCATTAATCCAGATGCTAATGCTAATAATGTTTTTCCTGTGCCTGCTTTTCCAATTAACGTAACTAAAGGCAAATCTTTTTTCAAAAGTAATTCTATCGCCATTGTTTGTTGTACATTCCGAGGTCTAATTCCCCATATATGTTCATGGTCAAAAACAAGCTTTTTCACATACTTTCTTGAAGCATCCACCATTGCTAACGCAGAAGAAGACGAACCTAATACATCTTTTAGGATTAAAAATTGATTTGGAAAAAAGGTCCCATAGCCAATTTCAGAAACAGCTAGTTTTCCTTTTTCGTAAAATTTATTTAATAGTTCTAACGTTACTTGAACATCTGTAAAACCGGAATACAAATGTTCATTTTCGACGACTCTGTCGCTTAAAAAATCTTCTGATAGCAATCCAATTGCATTTGCTTTCACTCGGACTAACGTATCTTTGCTCACTAATACGACAGTTCGTCCATTTTCTTTTTTTTGTTCTTCTATCGATAAATTCTTCGCTACTGCCAATATACGATTATCATTTGTTTTTTCCACAAATATTTCTTGGAGTTGGTGAAAGGAGCGATGATTTAATTCAATTCGCAGAGTCCCACCATTTTCAAGCGGTATTTTTTCATGTAAATTTCCTGCTTCTCTTAGTTTATCAATTAATCTGGATATTTGTCTTGCGTTCCTTCCTATTTCATCCATATAACGTTTTTTACTGTCGACTTCTTCTAAAACAACTGCCGGAATCACTACATCATTGTCTTCAAAAGAAAAAATGGAATAAGGATCTTGTAACAAGACGTTTGTATCTAAAACGTATATTTTACTCAAACCAATGCCTCCTGCTTCAACGTCGTATATTGCTTGCACTATCCGCTTAACGGAAAAAAGCCTTGGTTAAATATATGTTTTACCGCATAAAGATAGAAGATATTTTACACAATAAACAGAGGAAAGTAAGAAAAGCGGAAGCGCCTTGCTCAGCCCTGAAGAAAAATGTTCATTTGACTGAAAAGTGCTTTTTACTTTTAGAGGCAAAGGGTTATTTTTCACAAGGGCTAGGTGCTGGAGCTAGACACCCGTCAGACTTCAGAAAACTTATGCTTTCTTATCTTTAAAAAAAACGAGAAAAGAAATCTTCTTTGGAGGTATCCATATGAAAAAAGCTGTCTTAATTATGATGTTTATGTTGCTTCTTGTTGGATGTGCCAATAATGGAAATGATCATAAGAATCATAAGGAGTCTCAATCTAATCAATCAGAACAGTCTTTAATGAATGTTAAAAATTCTAATATAGAGGAGGTGGACCGAAAAACCGGGCAGGACATTGCAAAACGACTTGTCACTCTTTCAACGAGTATTCCTGGTGTAAATGATGCCTCAGCTGTAGTACTTGGTAAATACGCAATTGTTGGGATTGATATTAAGTCCAATGTTGATCGCTCTGAAGTCGGTTCTATTAAATATTCTGTCGCTGAAAGTTTAAAAAACGATCCGTATGGTGCTTATGCGATGATTATAGCAGATCCTGATGTAACAGCAAGATTGAAAGAAATGTCAGAAGATATTAGAAATGGGGAACCTGTTCAAGGGATTTTTAATGAGCTCGCTGATATGACAGGAAGATTAATGCCTGAGGTCCCTTCTGATATGATTAACCCAAATCCTAAAACGAATATAAAAGATCCAGATGAGAAGTTAAATAACAAAGAAGAAAAAGATATAAAAAGGGATCAGAACGAACAATCCAATCAGCACCTACGGGATTAAACTCGTTTTCTACAAAAGATTGTATTATAATAGCCCTATAATCGAATTTGATATATTGATGATTAGAGGTGCACAATTTGAAAGTAAAATGCGTAATATGCGATGCAATTGAAGACATAGATGAAAACTCATTTCAAGCAAAACGCCTGCGGAACCGACCAATTCATACGTATATGTGTAAAAAATGCGACACTAGAATCACCGAAAATACACAAAAACGAGTAGAGTCAGGAAATTTTGTACTATACCGAAGTAAAATAACAGAAGAAGAATGGTAAACACGAAAAGCGGAAGCGCCTTGAACAGCTCTGAAGAAAAATGTTCTCATGACTCAAAAAGTGTTTTACTTTTGGCTGTTTTCTCAAAGCTTGTTGTTTTCCACATGAAAACTTGGAGAAGTAGTACTCAGCAGACTGAATACACGTAGACTCCTGTGGGAATGCGAGAAAGACGAGACCCCACAGGAGCGTATGCGACGAGGAGGCTCGACGCTCGCCCACGGAAAGCGAAGTGTATTCAGTCTGCGAATTTAAAAGCAACAATCAATAAGAAAACAGCTAAACAGCCTTACTTTTAGAGGTATGAGGTTATTTTTCATAAGAGCTAGGCGCTGGCCGGCTAAATACGCCACGTCCTGTGGCAACGCCGGCACTTGTACTTCCTGTACGTCGGAGCTGGATCAAAGAAAGCGGAAGCGCCTTGAACAGCTCTGAAGCTAAATCAAAAAAGCTAAGCTCTCATATCAAGCTTAGCTTTTTTTCTTCAATTAATTATTCTGCTAATTTTTTCTTTTTCGTTACACGTTCACGTTCTGATTTATTTAGAATTTTTTTACGTAAACGAATTGATTCTGGTGTTACTTCGCAATACTCATCTTCGTTTAAGTATTCTAATGATTCTTCTAAAGTCATAATTTTAGGCTTTTTCATTGTTGCTGTTTGATCTTTGTTCGCTGAACGAATATTGGTAGCTTGTTTTACTTTTGTGATATTAACTGTAATGTCATTTTCACGAGTGTGCTCCCCAACGATCATTCCTTCATATATTTCCGTTCCTGATTCTACAAAGATGATTCCACGGTCTTCAACTTGCATAATACCATAAGTAGATGCTTTGCCTGTTTCCATACTTACAAGAACACCTTGGCGTCTTCCACCTACTTGACCTGAAGCCATTGGCTGATAGCTGTCAAATGTATGGTTGATGATACCATATCCGCGAGTTAATGTTAAAAACTCAGTAGTATAACCAATAAGTCCACGAGCAGGTACATTAAAGATTAAACGTACTTGACCATTTCCATTATTGATCATATCCAACATTTCCCCTTTACGAGCACCAATTGACTCCATAACAGAACCAGTATGCTCTTCTGGCACGTCAATTTGTACGCGTTCAATCGGCTCACAACGAACACCATCAATTGTTCTTACGATAACTTCCGGTTTAGAAACTTGAAGCTCATATCCTTCACGACGCATATTTTCAATTAAGATAGATAAGTGTAATTCTCCACGTCCAGATACTGTCCAAGCATCAGGTGAATCTGTATTTTCAACACGTAAGCTTACATCTGTCTCTAATTGTGCACGTAATCTTTCTTCGATTTTTCTAGATGTTAAATATTTGCCTTCTTTTCCAGCAAAAGGACTGTTGTTTACTAAGAATGTCATTTGTAATGTTGGCTCATCAATTCGTAGTACCGGAAGTGCGTCTTGGTGATCAAATGGACAAACCGTTTCCCCTACGTTGATATCTTCCATTCCAGATACTGCGATTAAATCACCTGCGTATGCTTCTTCAATTTCTTGTCTTTTTAATCCAAAGAAACCAAAGATTTTTGTTACACGGAATTGTTTTACTGATCCGTCCAGTTTCATCAATGCAACTTGTTGGCCTACCTTCATCGTTCCACGGAATACGCGGCCAACTCCAATTCTTCCTACATAATCATTGTAGTCAAGAAGTGCTACTTGGAATTGCAGAGGCTCCTCACGGTTATCAACTGGTGATGGAATATGCTCTACAACTGCATCGTATAATGATTGCATGTTCTCATCTTGTTTATCTGGATTTACACTTGCAGTACCATTGATAGCAGATGCATAAATAACAGGGAACTCTAATTGTTCTTCCGTTGCATCTAATTCAATAAATAAATCAATTACTTCATCCACTACTTCTGCAGGACGAGCAAAATCACGGTCAATTTTATTTACAACCACAATCGGCGTTAATTTTTGCTCTAATGCCTTTTTCAGCACAAAACGCGTTTGTGGCATACAGCCTTCATATGCATCAACTACAAGTAATACTCCATCAACCATTTTCATAATACGTTCTACTTCTCCGCCGAAATCAGCGTGTCCTGGTGTATCCAAAATGTTAATGCGTGTATCTTTATATTGAATCGCTGTATTTTTTGCTAAAATTGTAATACCGCGTTCTCTTTCTAAATCATTGGAATCCATTGCACGCTCTTCCACATGCTCATTTGTACGGAAAGTTCCAGACTGTTTTAACAGCTGATCTACTAACGTTGTTTTCCCATGGTCTACGTGGGCAATAATAGCAATATTACGAATATCTTCTCTAATTTTCAAGAATTTCACTCCTACCTAAATGGTCTATCTATTTTGTTTATTTTATACCTCATAACTGAGTCATTATACCATATATTATTGTAGAAACCTAAAGGGTTTTTATTGTAAAATAAAAAAAGATATATTGGAAACGTTATTTTTACCAACATTCACTAATTTTTTTACGAGAAGGTTGGATCAGGATTGTCCGAATGTGATCCACAGGACTTTTTAATAGTGTCAGAATATATATATGAAGTTAGGTTAATGTCAAGCGCCTTGCTCAACCTCTAAAACTGCTAAAGGACGGTATTTATGGAAAAAGAACATGGGCCATTTTATTTTTATAAGATATTTTCAATAGCTGCCTTTATTTGCAGCGGAATATTTCTAGTAGAACGAAGCACAAAAGGAGCACTTATTTGTTTTCTATTATTTACCATGATTATTTTTTTGGCTTTAAGGAAGAAAAAAAAATTGCGAAAAAAAGAGATAGTGTAAAATCTTGATAACCTTATTGAATCGCTTCTAGTATCTTATAAAAAAGCAATAGTGTAAGGATATAATTTACATCCCCATTCACTATTGCTGTAAGAAAATATTTTTTACCACTTTCCATTTTTTAAATATTTCTCTAATATTTCTTGATGCAATCCTGGTTTGCTTGCAAAAAAAGAATTTTGCGAAAGCATATCCAACTCTTCATTTCTTAAAGAAGTGACCATTCCACCAAGTTCTTCTATCATAATTTTTCCGGCTGCATAATCCCATGGGGATAGTCTTAACGTCATATAAGCATCCATTCTTCCTGATGCGACATAAGCTAATTCTAAACAAGCAGAACCAAATGATCTTGTCCCTCTCGCATCTTTAGCTAATGGAGCCAAAATCGACGGGTCAATCCGTTTATTTTCCATTACCCAAGTCGAATTCAACCCTATAATTCCTTTTTCAACCGTCGTTTCTTCTAATGGTGCTAATGGAATATCATCCATATAAACTCCATTTCCTTTAAAAACATGATAAAGCTCATCTGCCACCACATCATAAATTAAACCAATTTTTCCTACACCATCTTCATATATGCCGATGGATATAGCAAAATCACGCTGCATATGTACAAAGTTCATCGTGCCGTCAATCGGATCAACAATCCACACAACTCCATTTAACTCTTCTACCTTTTCTGCTAATCCTTCTTCTCCTAATATGCGATGGTCTGGATATGTTTGATTAATTTTTTTTATTAGAAAATCTTCTGTTGCTTTATCAATTTCTGTAACTAAATCATTTTTATTCGATTTTGTTTCAATAATTAGTTGTTTTGAAAAGGAATCTTTAATTCTTTCTCCAGCTTCTTTTATCCATGTTTTTGCAAATGTATCTACTTCACGCCAATTTGTCATATTTCCCATCCTTTTTGAACACGAACTTATATGTAAGACGATTCGCTTTTTTGACACTCTCTTTTATTTTAGCTTACTGCAATGATTCTAATGCATCAAGTAATTACTTACTAAAATTATTCTTTCTATAAGAGGATGTTCAAAAAGGCACCAAATGATAAGCGGCGAATCTCTTCGTTGGCTTGCTTCTAATTTGTTACCTTTTTGAACACACACTATAAATAGTAAAAATCATAAATGCTTTCGGAGAATATCCCCGGTCACATTTATGATTATCAAACGCTAATCACATTATAAAGCTTTAAGTCTCAGAAGTTCCTGTCTAATTCTTTCAAGCTTTTGCTTACTTTCTTTTTTTTGCATTTCATTCTTCTCGTTCATAGCATCAAATAAAGTAGCCAACTCATAATCCATTTCTAATCGAAGAACAGCTCTTTTTTCTCTTTCCATATCTTTCGTCTTTGCTAAATTCATTAATTGTTTCACTTGACAGTACACCCCTTCCATCGACTTAAAATTGTATATTTTTTCTTATATCATATGTTGAAATCACTTTCCTTGCAACAAATATGTGTTATCACCTAATAGAGGTTGTTTAATAATCCGCTTTTCTTTAATTAACCATCTAATTATGCTAAAATATTGGACAGTGAGTAAAAAAAGCATACGGTTTATTGTCTAGGCTGTTTTCGTATAGATTGTTACTTTTAAACTCGCAGCCTGCATATACTTCGTCCGTTTAGCGAGCGTCGAGCCTCCTCGTCGCATACGCTCCTGCGGGGTCTCGCCTTTCTCGCATTCCCACAGGAGTCTACGTGTATGCAGGCTGCTAAGAAACACTTTTTCAAATATTTTATGTAAAAAACAACAAACTTTGAGAAAACAGCCATTGTCTAAAACTTAATAAAGGAGTTTCTACTATGCAATTTGAAGGATTTAATGCAAAAGATTTTGATACGTTTAAAATAGAAGGACTCGATGAAAGAATGCAAGCTATTCAAGAGCGGATTCAACCAAAATTCCGTGCAATCGGCCAAGTATTAGCAGATGACCTTTCCACCAAATTAGGAAACGAAATGTTTTTACATATAGCAAAACATGCAAGACGAACAGTTAATCCGCCTAAAGATACATGGCTTGCACTTGCTGCAAATAAACGTGGCTACAAACAGCATCCACACTTTCAAATAGGATTATTTGATGACCATGTGTTTATCTGGCTGGCTTATATTTACGAATTGCCAACTAAAAAAGAAATTGCTGAAACGTTTTTAGAAAATATACAAACAATTAAAACTGCCATTCCAAATAATTATGTCATTTCACTCGACCATATGAAAAAAGATGCCGCTTCCATTGCAGACCTTGATTTACATAAATCACTGGAACGCTTTCGTGATGTAAAAAAAGCGGAATTTTTAGTAGGAAGGCATCTTGATGCTAATGATGCTATTTTAACGAACAGCAAGGCGTTTATAGAGCTTGTAGAAGAAACATTTGATACACTGCTGCCTTTGTATAAATTATCCTTAAATAAAGAAGCGTTACAGCCTTAACAAGGCAGCAGCGCTTCTTTTTTCTAAACTTAAGCTATTTTACTATGTACTTCCTTAAACTAAGCCATTTTGATTAAAACAGCTTCTTCTGTATCTTTTGCTTTTTTTATCGTTCGATAAGAAGAATAACCACTGCTTTCCTCAAATTCATCGCAGATTTTTTTCTCTTGTGATTTACTAGGAACAATTACTTTAAAAAGACGATAGTGATTCATTAGGACCTCTCTGTTGATTCCTTTTTCATACGCTTGTTCAATACATTCAAAAAACTTAATAACCGTTACAATTTCCTCTGTTGTCCAATCTATCTCTATCGGATATTGATATTCCATTTTAACACCCTTTTCTTCATATAATTATATGTACCTAATGCCTTCTATTGTAGAGGATGAGTCACTTATTGTAAAACTTGATGTTTTTCTTATGTATTTATTGTAAAAAACTAAATCCCCGACCATAAAAATGATATATTTTCAGGTGAAAAAGAGGGATAAAATAAATCTTTTATAGATAGTGAAAACTAATTGTATGCAAAGAATTTAAAAAGTGCTATAATTCATTTGTTTTATTGGATTTATTTTGTTAAATCGGTTAATAAAAAAACAAATTTCAACAATAACTAAACTTATAATAAAGAGGTGTGGAAATAATTGTCACAACACGAAACACCGTTATATCACGGTTTATTGGAGCATACAAAAAAAAATCCTGTTCAATTTCATATTCCTGGTCATAAAAAAGGAAATGGAATGGATCCGGAATTTCGAAATTTTATTGGGGAAAACGCCCTTTCAATCGATTTGATTAACATCGGGCCACTTGATGACCTTCATCAGCCAAAAGGAATGATTAAACAAGCACAAATGCTTGCTGCAGAAGCATTTGGTGCAGATCACACTTTTTTTTCTGTGCAAGGTACAAGTGGTGCCATTATGACAATGATTATGAGTGTTTGTGGTCCTGGAGACAAAATTATAGTCCCACGAAATGTGCATAAATCCATAATGTCCGCCATTATTTTTGCAGGGGCTATCCCTGTTTTTATACATCCTGAAATTGATAAAGATCTTGGTATTTCTCACGGAATTACGATTGAGTCTGTTCAGCATGCTTTAGAGCTTCATCCTGATGCAAAGGGATTATTAGTGATAAATCCTACTTATTTCGGCATATCTGCAGACTTAAAAAAGATTGTCGACCTGGCACATTCTTATGATATTCCAGTACTCGTTGACGAGGCGCACGGAGTTCATATCCATTTTCATGATGAATTGCCTTTATCTGCAATGCAAGCTGGTGCAGATATAGCTGCCACAAGCGTTCATAAACTTGGCGGCTCGATGACACAAAGTTCTATCCTTAATGTTAGAGGCAAACGGGTCAATTATAAAAGAGTACAAACCGTTTTAAGCATGTTGACAACGACAAGTACTTCGTATTTATTGCTTGCATCATTAGATGTGGCAAGAAAACGTTTAGCAACGGAAGGAAAACAATTGCTCGATAAAACGATTGCTCTGGCTCAAAGTATTCGTCAACAAATTAATGATATCGAACATTTATATTGTGTAGGAGCAGAAATAGTAGAAGCACATATTGCCTTTGATTTTGACCCAACAAAATTGATCATTTCTGTAAAAGATTTAGGAATAACAGGTCATGAAGCTGAAGAATGGCTGCGGAAACACCATCAAATCGAAGTGGAAATGTCAGACTTATACAATGTGCTTTGTATCATTACACCAGGTGATACAGAAAAAGAAGCAGCTATATTAATAGGTGCGTTAAAAGAGCTTTCAGAAGTATATTACACTCGAGCTGGTAAAGTAGAAGCAAAAGTAATGCTGCCAAATATTCCTGTATTAGCTCTAACACCAAGAGATGCGTTTTATTCAGAAACAGAATTGGTTGATTTTGATGATTCTGTTGGAAGAGTAATTGCTGAATTTATTATGGTATATCCACCAGGCATACCTATTTTTATCCCTGGCGAAATCATAACAGAAGATAACTTACAATATATTAAAAGAAATATGGAAGCTGGTCTGCCTGTACAAGGTCCAGAAGACTATGATTTCAAAAAACTTCGTGTCATTAAAGAACATCGGGCGATTAGGTAGCTTCTTTGTGCATAAATATAAATGGGGCTGTGTTTTTACTAGAAGCACAGCCTTCCTTTCATCATATTGTTTTTTTGCGATACTTCTTCCGTGCATAGTTACGTGATGACAACTATCGTCATAATCATTTGAAAAGAACCATAGATAGCAAGGCTAATAAAGGTAGCAAGCATCGTTTTCCTTGGCGATTTAATAATATAATTTCCAATCGTTATCGCTAAATATAAAAAAACGCCAAACATGAAGATTTTATAAATAAATAAATCATGTTTAGACAACCACTCTATGATCGAATATCCACTCCATAATATCAATTGTATAAGAATTGCTGTATAAACCTTCAAACGAATTTCACCGCCTTATATCTAGCTCCAATATAATTTATTTTGGCTGTTTTCTCAAAGTTTGTTGTTTTTCACGTAAAAAATGGGAGAAGAAGTACTCAGCAGACTGAATACACGTAGACTCCTGTGGGAATGCGAGAAAGACGAGACCCCACAGGAGCGTATGCGACGAGGAGGCTCGACGCTCGCCTACGGAAAGCGAAGTGTATTCAGTCTGCGTGTTTAAAAGCAACAATCTATACGAAAACAGCCTTTATTTTTTATCGTATTTGGATATATTAATAGTATATGATAAACACCCTTTTAATATATTTTATATTAAAAGAAACTCATGATTGTTTCCTCAAGAACGGAAAAAAACCCACTTTAAAAGTGGGTTTTTTGTATAACAATTATTACTTAATAATATGGATTGGGCTTCCAATAGCAACTTCAGCAGCTTCCATTGTAATCTCTCCAAGTGTTGGATGAGCATGGATAGTCATTGCTAAATCTTCAGCAGTCATTCCAGCTTCAATTGCTAAGCCAAGTTCTGCAATCATATCAGATGCGCTTGTTCCAGCAATTTGAGCTCCAATTACTAAGCCATCTTCTTTACGAGTGATAAGCTTCATAAAGCCTTCTGCTTGGTTTAGAGCAAGTGCACGGCCGTTCGCAGCAAATGGGAATTTAGAAGCAGTGATTTCAATTCCAGCATCTTTTGCTGATTTTTCTGTATGGCCAACTGTAGCTAATTCCGGCTCAGAGAATACAACAGCAGGAATTCCAAGATAATCAATTTCAGCAGGATGTCCAGCAATTGCTTCAGCAGCAATTTTGCCTTCATAAGAAGCTTTATGTGCAAGTGGTGGACCTTCAATTACGTCACCAATTGCAAAAATATTGCTTACAGATGTTCTGCATTGTTTATCTGTTTTAATTAATCCACGTTCAGCTAACTCAATGCCTACTTGTTCAAGACCTAATTCGTCTGTGTTTGGTTTTCTTCCAACCATTACAAATACATAATCAGCTTCAATTTTTTCTTCTTTTCCTTTAGCTTCATATGTTACAACAACGCCAGTATCAGATTCTTCGACACCTTTAGCCATTGCTTTCGTAATAATTTCAGCACCTTTTTTCTTTAAGTTACGTGTAACTAATGAAGACATTTGTTTTTCGAATCCGCCTAGGATTTCGTCAGCACCTTCTAAAATAGTAACTTGAGTTCCGAAATTAGCGTAAGCACCACCTAGCTCAGTACCTACATAACCTCCGCCGATAACAACGATTTTTTCTGGAATTTCTTGCAATGCAAGTGCTCCAGTAGAATCAAGAACTCGTTTAGAATATTTAAATGCAGGAATTTCAATTGGAGTAGATCCAGTTGCAATAATAGCATTTTTGAATGTGTATGTTTGGGATGATTTTTCATCCATTACTTTTAAAGTGTTAGCATCAACAAAATATGCTTCCCCTTTAACGATGTCTACTTTATTCCCTTTTAAAAGTCCTTCTACACCGCCAGTAAGCTTTTTAACAACACTAGCTTTCCACGCTTGAACTTTTGAAAAGTCAACTTTTACATTTTCAGCTGTAATTCCGATATCATCAGAATGTTTAGCTGTTTCATAACGATGTCCAGCAGCAATTAACGCTTTAGAAGGAATACATCCTACATTTAAGCAAACTCCGCCTAGTACATTTTTTTCTACGATTGTTACTTTTTGCCCTAATTGTGCAGCACGAATTGCAGCAACATATCCACCAGGACCTGCACCAACGACTATAGTATCTGTTTCAATAGGAAAATCTCCAACTACCATGTTCTTACGCCTCCATTAACAATAGTTCTGGATCGTTTAATAAACGTTTAATATGATTCATAGCATTTTGAGCTGTCGCTCCGTCAATCATTCTGTGGTCAAAGCTTAAAGAAAGTGCTAATACAGGAGCAGCAACAATTTCTCCATCTTTAACGATTGCTTTTTCAGCAATGCGGCCAATTCCTAAAATAGCAACTTCAGGATGGTTAATTACAGGAGTAAACCATTGTCCACCAGCAGATCCAATGTTTGAAATTGTGCAAGAAGCACCTTTCATTTCATTTGGAGCTAATTTGCCTTCTCTTGCTTTTCCAGCAAGTTCGTTAATTTCATTTGAAATATTAAAGATTCCTTTACGATCAGCATTTTTTACAACTGGAACTAATAGACCTTTTTCTGTGTCTGCAGCAATTCCAATATTGTAGTAATGCTTATGAACGATTTCACTAGTAGCATCATCTAAAGATGTGTTTAGTGCTGGGAATTCTTTTAATGCACTTGTTAATGCTTTAACAACATATGGTAAGAAAGTTAATTTAATACCTTTGCCAGCAGCAACATCTTTGAACTTTTTACGATGAGCAACTAGTTTAGATACTTCTACTTCATCCATTAATGTTACGTGTGGAGCAGTATGTTTAGAATTAACCATTGCTTTTGCAATTGCTTTTCTGATTCCGCTCATTTTTTCACGTGTTTCTGGGAAGTCGCCTTCAGGAATAGATACTGTTGCTGCCGGTGCTTCAGAAACAGGAGCTTCTGTAGTTTCAGCTGCAACTGAAGCTGCTTCAGTTGTTGTTTCTACTTTTGCACCACCGTTTAAGAATGCTTCAATATCTTCTTTTGTAATTCTTCCATTTTTGCCAGATCCTGAAACCGTACGGATATCTACACCTTTTTCACGAGCATATTTACGTACAGATGGCATCGCAATAATTCTTCTGCTAGGATCCACTTCAACCGCTTCAGCAGCAGGAGCTTCTTGAGCAGCCTCAGCAGGTGCTTCTGCTTCTGCTTTTGCCTCTTCTTCTCCGTCACCATGGTCACCTTTAAATTGAAGGTTTTCATAACCAGGTGCATCAAATGTAATTAGAACATCTCCAACTACTGCAACAGTACCTTCATCAACTAATACTTCTTCTACAGTACCCTCAACTGGAGATGGGATTTCTACTACTGCTTTGTCATTTTGTACTTCACAAAGCACATCATCTTCTTGAACTTTATCGCCAGGTTTTACAAACCATTTTACGATTTCGCCTTCATGAATTCCTTCACCGATATCAGGCAATCTAAATTGAAAAGCCAATGTAATTCAACCTCCTACAGTTGTTACGATTTTGTTATCGAATTATTTATGTTATTCCAAACGAAAGAGCTAATACTAGAAAGTTAAAACTTTTTTAGCTGTTTCAATAATATCTTTAAAGTTTGGAAGCCATACTGTTTCCGCTTGAGTGAATGCAAATACTGTATCAGGTGCTGCAACACGAAGCACTGGTGCTTCTAAGCTAAGAATTGCACGATCATTGATTTCAGCTACAACATTTGCTGCAATACCAGCTTGTTTTTGCGCTTCTTGTACAACAACTGCTCTTCCTGTTTTTTCAACAGAAGCAATAATTGTATCAATATCAAGTGGGCTAACTGTTCGTAAATCAACTACTTCTACAGAATAACCTTCTTTTTCTAATTCTTCTGCAGCTTTAATGGACTCTTGAACCATTGCTCCATAAGTAATAATAGAAAGGTCTTTACCTTCACGTTTTACATCCGCTTTTCCTAATGGAATAGTGTACTCTTCTTCCGGTACATCTTGACGGAATGAACGATATAATTTCATATGCTCTAAGAAGATAACTGGGTCATTATCACGAATTGCTGAAATTAATAAACCTTTTGCATCATAAGGAGTTGATGGAATAACCACTTTTAAACCTGGTTGTTGTGCCATTAATCCTTCTAAGCTGTCCGCATGAAGTTCTGGAGTATGAACCCCACCGCCAAATGGTGAACGAATTGTAACAGGTGAATTATAACGACCGCCTGAACGGTAGCGCATACGTGCCATTTGACCAGAAATACTATCCATTACTTCATAAACGAATCCAAAGAATTGAATTTCAGGTACTGGACGGAAGCCTTGTAAACCAAGACCAACAGCTAAACCACCAATTCCAGATTCAGCTAGTGGAGTATCAAATACACGGTCTTCTCCGAATTCTTTTTGAAGACCTTCTGTAGCACGGAAAACACCGCCGTTAACACCAACGTCTTCTCCAAATAATAATACATTCGGATCGTTGCGTAATTCTGTGCGTAACGCATCAGTGATTGCCTGAATCATAGTCATTTGCGCCATGGCTTACTTCGACTCCTTTGCTGCATAAATTTCATATTGTTCTTTTAAGTTAGCTGGTAGCTCTTCATACATAATATCCATTAGATCTGTTACTTTTTGCTTTGGAGCTGCATCAGCAAGTTTAATTGCTTCTTTAATTTCTTCTTTAGCACGTTCGATTACTTCATTTTCTTTTTCTTCATTCCAAATACCTTTGTTCTCAAGGAATTTACGGAAACGTACTAATGGATCTTTCTTTTCCCACTCGCTGTCTAAATCTGCTGTACGGTAGCGAGTTGGATCATCACCAGCCATTGTGTGTGGACCATAACGGTATGTTAATGTTTCAATTAATGTAGGACCTTCACCGTTTACTGCTCTTTCACGTGCTTCACGAGTTGCAGCATAAACTGCTAATGGATCCATTCCGTCAACTTGAATTCCTGGGATACCTGCAGCAACTGCTTTTTGTGCAATTGTTCTTGCAGCAGATTGTTTTTCAACAGGTGTAGAAATTGCAAAACGGTTGTTTTGAACGATAAAGATTGCAGGAGCTTTAAATGCGCCAGCAAAGTTAATTCCTTCGTAGAAATCACCTTGTGAAGCACCGCCATCACCTGTGTAAGTAATTGCAACTGCTTGTGCGCCGCGTTTTTTCATACCTAATGCAACACCAGCTGCTTGAATAATTTGAGCACCAATAATAATTTGTGGTGAAATTACGTTTAATCCTTCTGGCATTTTGTTTCCTAAGAAATGACCACGAGAGAATAAAAATGCTTGATGTAATGGTAGTCCGTGCCAAATTAACTGAGGAACATCACGATATCCTGGAAGAATAAAATCTTCTTTTTCTAAAGCGAATTGTGAAGCTAATTGTGAAGCTTCTTGACCTGCTGTTGGTGCATAGAAACCTAGGCGACCTTGTCTGTTTAAAGAAATCGAACGTTGATCAAGAATACGAGTATAAACCATGCGAGTCATAAGCTCTTGTAGTTGCTCGTCACTTAAGTCAGGCATTGCAGATTCATTTACAACTTCGCCCTCTTCATTTAAAATCTGAAGCGTTTGGAATTGATTTTCCACTTGTTCAAGCTGTGCTTTCACATCTAATTGTGCCTTCTGTGTTTTAGAAGCCATTTAAGCCACCCTTTCCTTTCTTATTAAAAGACTTATTACCCCTCTAACGAAAAAACATTGTGTTATACTAACTAAGTAATAGAGAACGCTTTCTTCATTCCCTTTACTACTTAAATCAATATAGATAGCCATACCTATACAGTTTTCCACAAAATCTGCTAGAAAAAACGTCTTATAAATAATTCAATATCCGTATATTCTGTATCAATAAACATATGTTAATTATTAATACAACTTTTCAATACAAATATAAGTTTAATATAGATAATTATTATCCGTCAATCTTTAAGTGCTATGTTTTTTTAGTTAAATTTCTTTTTTTATTTTTCTAAAATTACTATCTGTACTATTAAATTATATGTATCTGTATCATTCACTTGTTACTATTAATAACTGTTTTATAATAATAAAGTTATTTGTATGTTTTTACAAATCATGTCGAATGTTGTTTTGACGCAATTCCCAACCATTTTGTGATTATTTTATTCCCCCTCTAAAACCATCCATTTATCTTTCCCCCCTTTTTTACTGACGTTTTTTTCTTGCAAACCAATGAATCAATGCAAAAAAAAGGATTCTGTAAAACCAACAATTACAAGACAGTATTGAAAGATTTCCTTCTTCCACATACTTCTGTTTTACATGTCAGCATTTTCGAATACCTTTTTATTTCATTATTTTTTATTTTGGCTGTTTTCTCAAAGATTGTTGTTTTTTACGAAAAAAAATGGAGGAAGAAGAACTCAGCAGACTGACTACACGTAGACTCCTGTGGGAATGCGAGAAAGACGAGACCCCAAAGGAGCGTATGCGACGAGGAGGCTCGACGCTCGCCCACGGAAAGCGGAGTGTATTCAGGCTGCGAGTTTAAAAGCAACAATCTTTACGAAAACAGTCTTTATTTTTTATTTTTTTCCTCTACCTTAATCTCAATTCCTGCTTGTTGATAAAACGCTACTTTCATGTCATTGTACTCCTTTGTTAACGTATTAAACTGTTCATTATTTTGAAGAACCTTTGCATATACACCATTTATTTTTTTAATTTGTGCTTCTAAATCGTCTATATTTAAATCTTTTTCTTTAAACATCTTATATAATTGCTCATCATTTTTAAGGCCTTCGGAATAATTTTTATAAAGCTCTTCATGCACTTCATAGCGGTCCATCATTTTTTTATACAATTCATTTGCTTTTGACTTTAATTCTTTATCCTTTAAATCTTCTATTTCTGTTTTGACTGTTTCAAAGGTTTCCTTCGATTTTTTAATACTTTCTTCTTCCTTATTCATGTATTCTTTTCTTTTTGCTATCGAAGCTAGCGCTTGATCAGAAAGCTTTTTTATTTCATTCATTTTATCTAAATCAAGGGCAATGATTTGAGTATATATTTCTTGTTCTTTTTTCTCTAATGTAACTAACGGCTCTTGTTGCGCTTCAAATTGTTTTTCTGCTGTGACAACTTTTTCTAACTTTTCATACATTTTTTCACTCGGGGGTTGAAAATGAAAACAGCCCGATAAAAAAATTGTTACGATTACTATGATAGAAATTGGTATAACTTTTTTTTGTTTCAAACTTTTTCCTCCTCACTCTCTCACTATATCTAGTCTAAAAAATTTTTACAAATCCTTATTTTTTCATGGATATATTTAACACAGTAGAAAACAGGCCATTTCCTTCCTGTTGAAATACTCTCAAATCTTCTATTAAATACTAGTAAAGCTATTTAATCTAATTTATTAACTCGTCCTCATTTATATTACTAATTCTAGTAATTGTTGTATAAATGCTGTAGCACCTGCAGAAAAAACTTTTCTGTTTAACTTTTCAGCATTTGTCTGTTAGACTTAAGAAAAGCGGTAGCGGCTTGCTTCTGTACGTCCACGCTAGACAGTTTTCAAATTTTAACATTTATTTTTATCTTAATTTAATACTAGTTGCAATGTATGTGTAAAGGAAGTGATTAGTTTGTTGACGATGAAGGATATTATTCGTGACGGACACCCGACATTACGGAAAGTGGCAGAAGAGGTAACTCTTCCGGCAAGTGAAGAAGATAAAAAAACACTTGAAAGCATGATGGAATTTCTTATTAATAGTCAGAACCCTGAAACCGCAGAAAAATATGGGCTTAGAGGAGGAGTAGGGCTTGCTGCTCCACAAATAAATATATCCAAACGAATGATTGCTGTTCATGTGAAAGATGAAACAGGAAAAGAATATAGCTACGGCCTTTTTAATCCAAAAATAATAAGTCATTCTGTGGAAAAATCATATTTAACATCTGGTGAAGGCTGTTTATCTGTTGATGAGTCAATTCCAGGTTTTGTTCCCCGCTATGCAAGAATTGCACTAAAAGGAACAGACCTTCAAAACAAAGAAGTCAAAATAAGACTTAAAGGCCTGCCAGCTATCGTTTTTCAACATGAAATTGACCACCTAAATGGTGTAATGTTTTATGATCATATCGACAAACAATTCCCGCTAAATCCTATTAAAGATGCCATAGCTATCGAAAGATAATACGGAATTTTTTTCAGGAGAGGAAGGCATGCTGCTTTTTTATTAAGATTAAGACAGTAGTTTGAACCATACATATTACATGTATGGTTCCTATTTTCTTACAAAGTGGGATAAAGCCTGCTTATCCATTACTAATAACTGCCCCTCCCTCCAACTTCTAAATTTTCCCATGAAAATTTTTTCTATTTCTTCATATAATAATATTAAATTATTCAATCATTGAATATGATACTTAAACTAAAGGCTCTGTTAAACGATACTGTTGATTTTGGAAGGAAATTTGCGAGACTCCTGTGGGATTAGCGAGACAAGTGAAACCTCGTAGGAGCGTCGTTACGAGGAGGCTCGGCGCTCGCCCCTCGGAAAGCGAGCGATAAGCTTTGGAACCCCCCTTTTAACAAAGCTTATTTTCAGGGTAAACACCCATGCTAATAAAATTCGCACCATGGCACATGGAAAGAAGTAGTCTCCACATTTATAGCGCAGAGCAGCGTGAATACACGAAGACTCCTGCGGGAAAGCGAGACAGACGAGACCCTGCAGGAGCGTAGCGACGAAGCGGCTCGGCGCTCGCCCGCGGAAAGCATAGTGTATTCACGCTGCGGAACTTCTTTTCAGGGTAGCGAAACTTAAAAAACTCCACGCGAATAAACTATTTTTGGACAAAATGATGGATTATTTAAGTGAGAACACTTTACATTGGACAATAATGGTTTAAAATAAAAGTAAGGAGATGATCCACTATGTTGAAGAAGCTAAGAAAAAAGCTCTTAAAACAGTGGAAAGATTTATTAAGAAAAAAAACAATTGCTTAAACATTGCAGAAAGATTTTATTAAGGTCAGGCCCCACATGCCACCATAATAATAATAGTGTGTGCCAACATTATTATTATTAATTTTTGTGGCTGGGGGTCAGACCTTTTATTTTCTCAAAAAATCGATTGCTTTCAACCAAATTAACTCTCTTTTACCTTTGCTTTTACACCCAATCTACTATTGTAATATACATTCTTATCATTTGAATAACAGTACATTGTCAAAATAGAAAATCGGGCGTTTACATATTCTACATAACGAAGAAAGTGCTTTCTAACTTTTTTATAATATAGTATAAAAGCAAATAATTTGTCCTTTTTATGCTTATCAGCATTGATATGTTTTTATAACGCTGATTTGCGGACAATCTCTATTTAAAAGAAAAAACATGAAAAACATGTTAACTTTTTATATAATATAATTAGATAATAATATTAAGGAGCGATTCATCATGATTTTTAAAGTATACTATCAAGACTCAAAAGCAGAAGTACCAGTAAGAGAAAAAACTAGAACTATTTATATGGAAGGTGTATCTGAAAGAGACATTAGAACAAAACTTGCAGAAAAACCATATAATATTGAGTTTATTACTGCTGTCGAAGGTGCATTCTTAGAATATGAAAAACAAAATGAAGATTTTACAGTATTGGAGATTGAATAATGAAATTTGTTAAAAATGATCAAACAGCTGTATTTGCTCTAGGAGGTCTAGGGGAAATCGGTAAGAACACATACGGTGTTCAATTTCAAGATGAGATTATTCTTATTGATGCGGGAATTAAATTCCCAGAGGACGAGCTTTTAGGAATTGATTATGTTATTCCGGATTACAGCTTTCTTGTGAAGAATGTAGACAAAATTAAAGGCTTATTTATCACACATGGTCACGAAGACCATATAGGTGGTATCCCTTACCTTTTAAGACAAGTTAACATTCCTATTTATGGAGGAAAATTAGCACTTGCACTAGTAAGAAATAAACTAGAAGAGCACGGTCTATTACGTCAGACAACTTTACATGAAATACAGGAAGAGGATGTTATTAAATTCAGAAAGACTTCTGTATCTTTTTTTAGAACGACACATAGTATCCCTGATTCCTATGGTATCGTTGTCAAAACCCCGCCAGGACAAATCGTTCATACTGGAGATTTTAAGTTCGACTTTACACCTGTTGGTGAACCAGCAAACTTAACAAAAATGGCGGAAATAGGTAAAGAAGGAGTGCTCTGTCTACTTTCTGACAGTACAAATGCTGAAGTTCCAAACTTTACGATGTCAGAAAGACTTGTCGGTGACAGCATTCAAGATATTTTTAGAAAAGCAGATGGCAGACTTATTTTTGCTACCTTTGCCTCTAATATTTATCGCCTTCAACAAGTTACAGATGCTGCTGTGGAATACGGAAGAAAAGTGGCTGTATTCGGAAGAAGTATGGAAGCAGCTATCAATATAGGATTAGAGTTAGGGTTTATTCAAGCGCCAAAGGAAACATTTATTGAACCACAGCAAATAAATCGCCTGCCTGCTAATCAAGTAACAATCCTTTGTACAGGAAGTCAAGGAGAACCGATGGCTGCCATGTCAAGAATTGCAAATGGAACACATCGTCAGATTCAAATAATTCCTGGTGATACAGTCGTATTCTCTTCTTCACCAATTCCAGGGAACACAATTAGTGTAAACAGAACGATTAATATGCTATATCGTGCAGGAGCAGAAGTTATTCATGGACCGTTAAATAATATCCATACATCAGGTCATGGTGGACAGCAGGAACAAAAATTAATGCTGCGTTTAATGAAACCCAAATTCTTTATGCCTATTCACGGAGAATACAGAATGCAAAAAATGCATTCTGAGCTTGCGATTGACTGTGGTGTAAACGAAGAAGACTGCTTTATTATGGATAATGGTGAAGTTCTTGCTCTTTCCAATGATACTGCACATATTGCCGGCAAAATTCCTTCTGGCTCCGTTTATATTGACGGCAGCGGAATTGGCGATATCGGAAATATCGTGTTAAGAGATCGCCGCATTCTTTCAGAAGAAGGTTTAGTTGTTGTTGTTGTTAGCATCAATATGAAAGATTTTAAAATCTCAGCAGGTCCAGATCTTATTTCAAGAGGATTTGTATATATGCGTGAATCTGGTGATTTAATAAATGATGCGCAAAACTTAATAAATAAACATCTAAATAAGGTAATGGAACGTAAAACAACACAATGGTCAGAAATAAAAAATGAGATTATCGAAACATTGTCTCCTTTCTTATATGAAAAAACAAAACGTAGACCAATGATCCTTCCAATCATTATGGAAGTTTAAAAAGAACCGCTACACAAAAAGCACGCAAAATAAATGCGTGCTTTTTACTTATTTTTAAGACATCACTTTTTTCTCAAAACGATTAATATCCGAGTCTGCACCAATTACGATTAAAACATCATTTTCTTTTATTGGCTCTGAAGCCTGTGGAGATACAATAATGTCATTATTCCGTTTGATAGCAACAATTGTTATTCCATAACGGGCACGGATGTCTAAATCAACCATTGTATAACCATCTAATCTATTGCTTGCCTTTATTTCAACAATGCTATGTTCATCTGATAATTCTAAATAATCTAGTACATTATTGGAAACAATATTATGGGCAATCCTTTTTCCCATATCCCGTTCAGGATGTACGATGGAGTCTGCTCCAATTTTATTTAACACCTTTTCGTGATAATCATTTTGCGCTTTAACGGTAATATTACTTACACCCAACTCTTTTAAAATAAGGGTAGTAAGAATGCTTGCCTGAATATCATCTCCAATTGCGACTATAACATGTTCGAAGTTTCGAATCCCTAAACTTTTTAAAACATTTTCATCAACCGAATTCCCTACGACCGCATGGGAAACAATATTTGCATACTCATTTATGCGCTCTTCGTTTTTATCTATTACCATTACTTCCATTCCAAGTTCTACTAATTCGCGACAAATACTGCCTCCAAATCTTCCTAATCCGATAACTGCAAATTCTTTCTTCAAACTAGAATCCTCCATACAACTGTTCAATAGTAATTACTACGATAAAGTAGTTATTTTCTTTGAATACTTTCTAATATTATCATATTTCCAACCTTGTAGAGAAACAATAACCTATTCCTTCTATTCATTTTCTCCTTTTTATAAGACAGAAAACACTGTAAAACGAGCAAAAGTATTTTCCGCTTGTTTTACAGTGTTATTTAGTTTCCTTTGTATTGCAAATATTTTGTTAACATCGATATAGCAGATCCAATGGCCTCTTCGTTTGCATTTAGTTTGTTATGATGCAATCCGTACGGGGAATCCACTCCAAGCCAAAACATAAAGCCTGGGATATCCTTTAACATATAGCCAAAATCCTCGCCTGTCATCGCTTCCCTACACTCTATAACGTTTACTTCCGTTTGATTTTCTACAAATGCCATAAATTCTTTTGTCAGCTGCTCTTCATTATACACTTGATAATAGCCACAGCCAAAATCAATGGTACATTCACAGTTAAAACCAACTTCCACCCCTTTAACAAGAGATTGGACGCGCTGTTTAACCAATTCCATAGATTCACTGGAAAGCGTTCGCATCGTCCCTTCCAACCTTGCTGTTTCTGCAATAACATTTTGAACCGTGCCGCCAGTGATTTTTCCAATTGTAACAACTGCACTGTCAAGTGGATTAATATTTCTTGCAACAATCGATTGAAGCTGAGTGACAAGACTGCATGCTGCAATGACCATATCATTTGTTTGATGAGGATAAGCAGCATGTCCCCCTTTTCCTTTTAAATCAATAAATAGTTCTGATGTATTGGCAAACAGCAGGCCTGGCTTTAATGCAATGGTGCCAACCGGATATTCTGGTGCGATATGTAAAGCAATCACCATGTCTGGCATCCACTCTTGCATGATATCGCTTTTAAGCATCGGCTCTGCCCCCCCAGGGCCTTCCTCTGCTGGCTGAAAGATAAACAGGACATCATCTTTAATAGGGTTGTTAACTATCTCTGTTAATACACCAAGCGCAATGCTCATATGCAAATCATGTCCGCATGCATGCATGTTGCCTTGATGCTCAGACTGAAATGCAAGCCCTGTTTCTTCTTTCATAGGCAAGCCGTCCATATCGGCACGATAGCCAATTAGTTTGGATGAATCAAATCCAGACACTTTAACGAAAATGCCTGTTTCCCATGTTTTTATTTCCATTCTGTCCGTTTGTAATGTACGGATATATTGAAGCAAATATGCTTGTGTTTTAAATTCTTGAAATCCCAATTCAGGAATTTGATGTAGATCTCTGCGAATTTTTATAAAATCTGCACTCTCTCCCATTAGAATACCTCCATCATATATAAAACTTTCATTTACTTTTCCGTCGCAGCGTAATATGGAAATAAGACTTTACAAGTAGCTTTATTTCCCTTTAACACAAAAAAAGCGTGGACGACTTATCCACGCTTTTTATTTCAAAATTATAGCTGACGAAGTTCGTGCATAATTTCAGTTTTTGATTTTGTTTTTTCGTCAATTTCTTTAACAACACGAGCTGGTGCTCCTGCTACTAATGTATTTGCAGGTACATCTTCCAGTACAATCGCTCCAGCAGCTACAACGGATCCTTTACCAATTGTAACACCTTCTACTACCACTGCGTTTGCTCCAATTAGTACATCGTCTTCTACGATTACAGGTTTTGCAGATGGCGGTTCAATTACTCCCGCTAAAACAGCTCCTGCTCCAACATGACAGTTCTTACCTACAGTAGCTCTTCCACCAAGTACCGCTCCCATATCAATCATAGAACCTTCTCCAATTACAGCGCCGATATTAATAACTGCACCCATCATGATAACAGCATTGTTGCCGATTTCTACTTGATCGCGAATGAATGCACCTGGCTCAATACGAGCATTGATATTTTTCAAATCTAAAAGTGGAATTGCCGAATTTCTACGGTCGTTTTCTACAACAAAATCGGTAATTTTCCCTTTGTTTGCTTCGAATGCTGCGTTGATTTCTGTCCATTCGCCAAAAACAACTCCTGCATCTCCGCTAATAAAAGCTTGTACATTCTCGCCAAAATTTACATCAGCTAAATCACCTTTTACATAAACTTTTACAGGTGTTGATTTTTTACTATTTTGAATAAATGAAATAATTTCATTTGCATCCATCATTTTCATTGCTTCTACCTCCATTATGTATAAATCATACTCGAAATTACTTTACCAAACAAAAGAAGTGAAAACAAGCAAAAAATCACTGTCTCTTATTTAATAGGCAAACTTTTTTCCAATAATCATGGAAAATGGGGCAATTCACTTTAATCATTTTCCTTATTTTAGGTTGTAACCGTTATGGAATGGACAATCTATTAAATATTCTTTGACAATTTCTATAAATGCTTGTACTTGTTTCAATTGAAAAGATGCTTCATATCCCATAAGCCATGTTTCCCTTTTTATTGGCTCATTTTTTTCGTTAAACAATGGAATTTTTAATACATTTTGTTCTGCATCTTTTAATGCAATGGAAGGTAGAATACTATAACCTATACCGTTAAAACATAATTGTTTACATGTTTCAATCTGATCTACCACAATTGTTTTCTTTGGTGGTATTTGAAACTGCCTGTGCCACCATAAATCAATTTCTTCATAATAATTTGAATCACTTTTAAACTGTATAAATGGTCTATCCGTTTGCAGTAATTGATCTAAGCTTGAGATTTCCGTATCAACAAGATACAAAGGATCATCAAATAAATGCATTTTAGTACCTTTCCAGTCAGAATATCCACGAACAATGCCAAGATGGATATTATCTTTGTAAATCGATTTTAATATCTCACTGCTCCATCCTGTAACAAGAGATACTTTTGCTTGAGGATATTTAGCGACAAACCGTTTTAAAACAGCAGGAAGCCAATTTTGTCCAACAATGCTTGCTACGGCAATTTTTAACGTTCCATGTACTTCCTCTTCCAAAGCAAAGATTTCTTCACGCACTCTTTCTTCTTTGTTTATCGTTTCTGCTGCAAATTTTGTAACTATTTCTCCTGCAGCTGTTAACGAAAGGCCTTTTTGCGAGCGGATAAACAATTGAGCCCCCCATTCTTTTTCAATTGTTTGAAGACGTTGGGATAATGCAGGCTGTGATACAAAAAGTCTTTCTGCAGCTTTTCTCATATTCATTTCTTGTGCTAATACAGTTAGCAACTGTAGTTCAGACATAGTAGACATCTTTTTCCTCTTTACTGTTTTCTTATTAGTAGAGCTCAATTCTAAAAGTCACTTCTTGTACATTTTATAATATGATCCATGCTAAAAAACGCTCTTTTCAAATAGGTTGTTGTTATTTAATCCGCAGCCTGAATACACTTCGCTTTCCGCGGGCGAGTGCCGAGCCTCCTCGTCGCTTTGCTCCTGTGGGGTCTCGTCTTTCTCGCTTTTCCCGCAGGAGTCTACGTGTATTCAGGCTGCTCAGTGCTTCAGACATGTTTATTATGTTATTAAAAAAAACAAACTTTTAGAAAAAAGCCTTAAGAATCTTTTTATACCTTTGCTATGATTCTCTTTTTACCCTTTACTTGTTTGAATATTTCTGACTGTATAATTACAACTTGGGCATTGGTAAATAATATTTTGATTAGATTGAGCTGTTAATACATGCTCCAACGTTTCTTTTTTTAAACATTGGGGACAGATTACATTAGGAATCATTTCATTCACCTCATTTGTTAGCATAAGTCATTTTTCAAAAATATATGCTACTAAAAGTGTGTATTCTTTACAGAAAAAATAAGGCTTGTTTTCGTATAAAATGTTGCTTTTAAACGTGCAGCTTGAATACACTTCGTCCGTTTAGCGAGCGTCGAGCCTCCTGAGCCGCATATGCTCCTGTGGGGTCTCGTCTTTCTCGCATTCCCACAGGAGTCTACGTGTATTCAGGCTGCTGAGTATCTCTTCTCCCATTTTTCCGCGTAAAAAACAACTAACTTTGAGAAAACAATAAAAAGGAGCTATAGCAGCTCCAAAGTTAAGTTTTATTGAATTAAATCAAAGATTTCAATCGTAATCATATCAACATTATCAAATTGATATCTTTTCGGTTTTTCTTTATCCTGATACACTTCTAACTCAAACGTTTCGGTTTTAGGATGAAATGTAACTTGACATTTCCTTTCACCATTCACTTCAAAAAATCGTTGGGTTGGTTCTCCCCCTGTTGATTGTTCTTGTAAATTTTTTAATCTTGTTAATATGCCTTGAAGTTGTGACATGCTCTCTCTCCTTTCAAACAAACCTATATATTACCAATAGGTTTCACTATTAGCACGTTTCTATACACTTTCCAATTAAATTTGAAGGTATTTCTACTTATGTGTAAATGCCAATAATAACAGAATAAAAGATTGTACGTGGTTTGTCCAAGTAAAAGTGAAAAATTTGCTAATCTTTTTTTAAAAGGCAAGAAAGTAAAAAAATTTTTTCAACTTTGACGAGTGTCGCTTTAGGGCACTGACAGGCAGACGCCTTACGCTTTTCTTATTATATATGTACTGTGAGTGAATATTCAAAACGTTTATTAATTGAAATTAAGCACATGAATGAGTATGATGAAACTATACTCAGCAATTGGAGGATTACTATTTTGAAAAAAATCACTATCTATACTCAACCAGATTGCCCGCCTTGTGAATTTGCAAAATTATTTTTACAAGATAAGGGTTTTCCATATGAATTAAAAGATATTCAAAAAGATGCTAATGCTAAAAAAGAACTAATAAACAAATATCAATCATACACTACGCCTACATTTGTAATAGAAGGTAAAGTTATTACTGGTTTTGACTTGGAACAGCTTCAACAAGCATTAGGTTTTACTAATTAACAAAGGCTGTTTTCTAAAAGTTTGTTGTTTTTTACATAAGACATTTGGAAAAGCGTTTCTTAGCAGCCTGCATACACGTAGACTCCTGTGGGAATGCGAGAAAGACGAGACCCCGCAGGAGCGTATGCGACGAGGAGGCTCGACGCTCGCTAAACGGACGAAGTGTATGCAGGCTGCGCGTTTAAAAGCAACACTCTATACGAAAACAGCCTAACAAAAAAACACCTCCTGTAACCCCCCCCTTAAAAAGGAATAATTTAACAGAAAGTATTTTCCTCTCATTTAATTTAATAATACATCCATTTTATCTAAAAAATTGTATGATAAATCAATGAATAAATAATCATGACTATTCAACGGAAAAGAATATGTTCTAACCGTTTCACCTGTTTCTATATCACTGTATAAGTCCGAAAGAATCCCTCTTTTTTCATTCCTCATTCGAATAATATTTTCTAGGAAATAAGGACGCCAGCTCCAGTTTTTATGTTTATAATCTGATTGTAGTATCCAGTCTGAATCTTCCTTGAATATATTGGAAGATTTTTGAAAACCATCTTCATCACAAACATACATTCTAAAGGCAATATCAGATAAATCATTTGATAAAAATTTAAGTAGTTCTTCGTAAGAGTTATGCTTCCGATATTTCCCTATTAATTCTTGGATTTGCACTTGAAATGTTTCTGAAAATTGAAAAATGCCAGTTAATTTCTTTTTTTCATAAGAAATAAATTCATGAATTTCATCTCTTAATGTTGTTTTTCGAAAATGTCGATCTACAAACTTTTCCTCTGGATAATGTAAATAATACCCTTGATAAAATCTGCCTCCATTTTTCCAGGCAAACTGCAGTTGATACACCATCTCAATGTTTTCAAACAATAATGTTGCGCCAATCTTACGAGCAAGCATGGAGAGTGAATATAAAACATTTTGATAAGTATGGGAAGTAGACGTGGAGCGGAGTGCTAATAAATCGATTTTTAAAATATCTGGAGCTAAATCTCCAATTCGATCCAAGTAACTGCTGTCACTCCCCATTTTATCAATGGCAACTTTAATTCCATATGTTCGATAATAAATGAGTAGATGATCCAAGTGATCAGATTGTCCTTTATAGTTTCTTTCTGAAATTTCTAAAACGATTCTATTTAATGAGATTCCTCTTTCCTCAAAAGATAACAGCATTTGCAGAAACGCTTCCCCATCATCTTGCATAAGCAAATCAGCATCCCTATTTATAAAAAGCAATACATCTTTATCAAGATCTACTGCTTTTTCCAAAGCTTTTGTCAGAACAACATGATCAACTTCTTGTTTATATTCTTCTGGTATTCCTTCATCCATAAAAAAGGGCCCTAAACTTTCTATAGCCCCTTTTGTTTTATACCGTCCTAATATTTCATAACCAATCACCTTGTGTTCATCTGCACTGAATATCGCTTGAAAATAAGGGATGACATTATCTAAATCTGTCAAAATATCCAAAGCATCCATATTTTGAAAGCCTCCCTCTAAATAATGATTTATTATAACATAAAAAAACTCATATTTATGTGATATTGATGTATTATATGCAATATTTATTCCATTTTCTGAATACCTTTTTAGGCTGCCGAAGATCGCTAATTTTCTGTTGTTTACATTTTCACAGATATCATTCCTACCTTGCTAAATTTGCTCCTTACAAGCCTGCTCAAGTTGATATTAAGTGTTTTCTAAACGACTAAACACTCACTTTCTTCGTTCTTCCTCCTTCTCTACCACATATACATGGAAATAATGTCTTATCATAAAAGATTGATATTCGTTAACATTAATAGTGGGAGTCGGCATTTGAAAGAAGGAAATAAATGCATCAGTTTAAGATAATCATTTTCTCCCTTTCATTACTTCCATTACACATACCATCATCACTAATGCAGACTTTTGATTTGCACAGCATTTCTAATAAAATGCATACGATCCAAAAGCAAGCATTAATGACCGGAAATCAAACAATTATATTAGATGTACCACTAGTTAAACAAAATCCTGAATTAAAGTATGGATGTGAAGTGACTAGTTTAACGATGGTTCTAAATTATGCAGGATTAAAAGTAACGAAAATGGATTTATTTAATCAAATCAGATTAGACAAAGATCCCTTAGTAAAAAAACGAGGAAATATTTTGAAATGGGGAGATCCTTCTGTCGGATTTGTTGGGGATATGACTGGAAAAAAAGCTGGCTATGCGGTTTTCGATAAACCAATGGAGGAATTAGTAAATCATTATCTACCTAATCAAGCCCTTAATTTAACAAATCAAGACTTTTCTGTCCTCGAAAATCATGTAAGAAAAGGTTTCCCTATAGTAGTCTGGACAACGGGCGACTATCGACTTCCCGATAGATGGGAGGAATGGGAACATAATGGACATATCATTAAAACACCTTTAGATTTACATGCAGTTGTATTAGTAGGCTTTAATAAAGAGTATGTTTTTTTAAACGACCCTTTATTAGGAAAAAAGAATGTAAAAGTCAACAAAAAACGCTTTATTCAATCCTGGATTGCGTTAAAATCAAGGGCTATCACTTACCAATAGCTTCATGATCGAGTGGGGAAGTCCTTCCCCACTGATGCTATCGAAAACAGCTCCTTTTTTTCTTGATTTGGTATCTCTTCTTCTTAAACAAGTAGATGGAACGTCTTCTATTGAAACTCCATCCCTTCACTTTTTACCGTTCCTTATAAATACAACTAAATGAAGCAAAGAATGGATAACAAAACATATAAGAGTATACTTAATTTATCTTTATGTACTTTTACAAAAATAATACATACCCTATAAAAAAAACTGAATGATTTCTTTATTTGAAAGTGGTTTTGAAAAATAAAAACCTTGAGCTTTATGACAATTTGCACGAATTAAAAAGTCAGCCTGTTCTTTTTTTTCTACTCCTTCGGCAATTACTTCCATGCCTAAATTTTGCCCTAAATGAATAATAGTTGTTGTAATAGCAGCATCTTTAGCATTTATCAGCACATCTTTTACAAACGATTGATCTATTTTTAAAACATCAATTGGAAATTGTTTAATATAACTTAATGATGAATAACCTGTTCCAAAATCATCAACCGAAATAATAACGCCCAATTCTTTTAGTTTTCGCAATACAGGGATTGCTTCCATCGTATTTTGCATGGCACCTTCTGTTATTTCAATTTCTAGTGCAGATGGATCAATACCGTATCTACAAATTGCCTCTTTAATTATTTCGATTAAATTCGGCTGTTGAAATTGCTTTGGTGAAAAATTAATCGCGATACGAAAATCTTTTTTATAAAATAATTTCCACTCTCGAATTTGTTTGCACGCTGTATCGATAACCCAATTACCTATTGGCACAATTAATCCAGTGTCCTCCGCTAACGGAATAAATTCACCTGGTGAAATAAAGCCAAGATTTGGGCTATTCCATCTTAAAAGAGCTTCAAAACTGTTGCATGTATTATCTGTTAAGTTTATTTGTGGTTGATAAAATAACTCTAATTCTTTATTTTGAATTGCTTTTCTTAAATTTGTTTCGAGTGAAACAATATTTGTATTTTTTAATGTACTGTTCATTTCTGCACAATAAAACTCATAATGCGCTTTTCCCCGTTCTTTCACACGAAAAAGTGCTTCGTCTGCTGTTTTAATTAATGTTTCTTCACTGTTTCCATCAATAGGATACATACTGATGCCGATACTTGGCGTAATATAATATTCTTGGGAACTAAGGTAAAAGGAAGTTGCAAACCTCGAGAGAATACTTTGAGCAAATCTGCGTGTATGCTCTCTTGTTGTATTTGCAAGCAGAATATTAAACTCATCGCCACCCTGTCTGTACACATGACAATTACTATTATGAAATTCTAATAACCTTTCTGCCACTTTTATTAATATTTGATCGCCCACAATGTGGCCAAATGTATCATTAATATATTTAAATCTGTCTAAATCAATGGTTAATAAGGCAAATTGTATTTCAGATCCCTTTAATTTTTCTATTTCTAGATTTATATCTGCTAATAAGGCTCTACGATTATAAAGACCTGTTAATTGATCATGAAATGCTAAATAATGAATTTTTTCAGCTGTTTTTGTTTTTTCAGACATATCTCTCATAATGATGTACATCCCTTGCATTACTTGATGTACGAGAATAGGAACGATTTTTATATGAACAGGTAAATGTCGATCATTTTCACTTTTTAATGATGCATTTAATGACTGTGAAGCATTCGTTAATTTACATTTATTTAGCAGGTTTTTAAAAACAGGTTGATGGTTTCCTCCAATTATTTCAAAGATGGAGTTAGGTTTCTCTTCTTTACAAGCTGCTTGTAGTAGCGTCTCACCTGCAGGATTAATTTCTTGTATTTCACCGTGTAAGTTTACAGAAATTATCGCATCCAAATTAGTATCTACTAGAGAACGAAATTGCTGTTCACTTTCGATCAATTGTTTCTTTTCTTTTAAAGATTTTGTTACATCTTTTGTAATTGCTACAATATATTTTACATTGCCCAAATCATCAAAAATAGGTGTTAAAACCGATTCACTATTCCATCTGCTGCCATCGTCCATTTTCTTTTGGCTAGTAAATAAACGAGTTTTTTTCGTAAAAAAGACACTAGCATACTCACCTTGTAAAAACTGATACATATCCTTTGTAAGTACGTCTTTAAATGTTTTACCAATAAGTTCTTTAGGTAATGCACATTTATTATGACATGCTTCATTAACAAAAAGATAACGAAAAATAGGTCCTTCTTCTACTTTCATAATAAAAACCATATCCTTCATATGACTATTTATTATTTCAAAACTAATTTCTTTCAGATTATCGTTCTCGTTATCATTCTTACTCAGCTTATTTAATTGCTTATTGTCTATATTCATTTTAATCATCCTTATATTTGATGCTAATTTCTCTAGTATGTATGATTCCTATCTACTTATAGCTATTGAAGATCCCTTATCATCTCGATACGAAACAGAAATACTTACTATTCTATAATACCTCAGCAATTACTGTAATTTATACAATAAATTTACAATGGAATTCTTCCTTATCACGTCTAATTAATGTAAAAATCTCCTTTACTGGTTCTTCCATCTCCCAAAAGGCAGCTTGGATTTTGTGGATCACAAAACATTCCCCCTAAATGGACTTTTTACGGAATAAATTACTTCTTCCATTTCCTTTCTGCCGTAAAAATAGTATAATAGCTTGTATTCTACATACAATTGAAAGGAGTATAAAGGTAATGAATAGGTATCATCACTACCCATCCCATTTAAATCCAACTATTGAAAACCTCTCTCAAGCAATTTTTGTTGTAAATCGCCATGCGAAAACAGCAACTGATCCAAGATTTTTATATAAATTAAAACATAATAGTCTGAAAAAACTAATAGAAGAAGGAAAAGCTAAAAAAATCGGTCTTCATTTTTCCAATAATCCAAAAAACAGTCAACAGCAATCAGATATATTAATTGAATGCGGTAAGTATTTATTCCATTTACCTCCCACAAAAAAAGATTTTGAAGAATTACCCCATTTAGGTTCATTAAGCAATGATGTCCGAAATCCTAAATCAACTCTTTCCTTAAATCAAGCGAAAAAACTCCTAATCCATTACACTGGATTAAAAGAACCTGATCAGCATAATGACTTAAGAAAAAAGAAATATGTAAAACCCGTTTTCAAAAGGCTTGGAGAAAGTTATTAACAGCCTACAGCCAAAGCGGCATAATGCCGCAAGGGTCGGATCCACAATGATAGTATATTTTTCGCATCAAATATACTATCTATAGTGCGAAATCAGACCCTAGTAAATTGGTTTCTATAAGCTAACTTCGGGGAATTAATTGAGGATCCTCTTTACCTGTTTAATAAATCCCACCTGCGATCCTCTAAAAAATGCCGATCGTCCCCCTAAAAAGGAAGAGATAAATTATAAGATATGTTCATCAACTATTAGTATTAACTCCGCTATCTCTGGCTTGCTCACTTGTCCATCAGCGCCAACCATTTGACCTTTATGTCTTAAATCTTCTGTTATTAAAGAAGAGAAAATAATAATTGGCAAATGTGCTAATTCCGGATTTTCCTTTACTCTTTTTGTGAAATGATGTCCATCCATTTGCGGCATTTCAATATCAGTAATAATTAACTGCACCTTATCTTCTATCTTGATGCCTGAGTTTATTATCCCTTGTAAAAAGTTTAGCGCTTCAAGACCATTCTCAAAAAATTCTATTTGTTGAAACCCAGCTTCCGTTAACGTGTCCAATAATAGTTTTCGTAATAACGGCGAATCTTCAACAACAATTAATTGTTTATTGCTCCGTTCTCTTTTTCCTAATTTCTTTACTTGTTGTACATTGATGCCTGAGCTAGGATTAATGTCTACCACGATTTTCTCAAAGTCCAATAATAAAATCATGTTTCCGTTTTGTTTTATGACACCAATAATTTGGCTGTCAGATCCTTGATACATATCTGAAGGTTTTTCAATATCTTCCCACGAAATACGATGAATTTGTGTAACATTATGTACATGAAAAATTATTTTCGTTTTATTAAACTCTGAAACGATAAATTTATCTTTTTCCGGTGTGTCAGACGGAGTAAAACCAAGTGCATTAGCTAAATTTACAACTGGCAGTACTTCCCCTCTTAATTCCATGATCCCTTCTACATTCGGGTGAGAATGAGGAATTTGAATAATAGGGACTGGATTAATAATTTCCTTTACTTTAATCACATTAATACCAAATTTATTGTTTCCAATCGAAAATTCAACGATTTCTAATTCATTTGTGCCACTTTCTAATAAAATTCCTTTATCGTTATTCATATTCTTTCCCCTTCTTCCATTAAGTACAAGAATTGAGATCTTTTGCCGCATGTAAACATAACCTATCTACTTAAAAATAACCTTATATTCTAAATAAGTTTTACAAATACATGAACAGAAAAATTTTCTACTGAATATTCTAATCTTTTTATCGACCATTCTTTTGTAAACTAAAGAGATTCGATTTATTTTTATAAAAAAAAGCAGGATTTCCTGCTTTTTGAACAAATTATTCCACATCTCTATAATGTTGGGATATTAATAGTGAAAGTATGAATTAAACTTCTCTACTAAAGGTTTTCTATTTATATGTAACAATTAGATGCTCTTAAACTACCTTTTTCTCTTGAATAGAAGCGTGAATAAACAGCCCTATTACGGTTAAAATTAGTAACGATCCAAGAGCCATTCTGCTTGCTACATTACCTAGATCCGCGAATAATAACGTGATGCTTCCGTATAAAAGCGGACCGATAATAGAAGAAACCTTTCCAGAAAAAGCAAACAATCCAAAAAACTGCCCTCTTTTATCTTCAGGCGTTATCTCCACAATATAGCTTCTTGTCGTTACCCACATACTGCCTAATGCAACGCCAAACATACTGCCTGCAATCCAAAATATAAGCTCATTCCACGCAATAGTTGCCATAAGCAGGGCAATAACTAATAAAACTCCTACATATTTAATGGCTTGGTAGGAACCTTTTGCTTTTGCTATAAGTCCAAATACAAAGGAACCAATAATACTTGATATGGTAGATACTAAATAAAGGATGATAAATTTCCCCGTACTAAAACCAACTATTGCTTTGGCATAAATAGCCATCATAGCAATTGTCGTTGCTAATGCATCATTTAGAAAAAAATAAGCTAGCATAAAAATAAAAATTTTACGATACGATTTTAATTGTTTAAACGTATCATATATTTCTTTATATCCCGAAAAAAAAGATTGTTTTTTTACATTTTCTTTTGGTGTATCTTTCATAAATACGAATAATGGCAAGGAAAAAAACGCAAATAAAACAGCAGTAGGTATAAAAGCTTGCTGAAACGCGCCGTTCTCTATAAATAAATAAACTGTTAATCCGATAAGAGTCCCAATATATCCTACCGCAACACCAAATCCTGAAATGACTGGCAATTGCTCCTTTGTTCCTAAATCTGAAATCATATTATCATAAAACACCAGACTTGACTGATAAAAAAACTTTGCTAAAACAAATAAAATAATCACGAATAATAATGACATTGGGATAGAAACGATCGTTTTTGGCAATGTCATTTGTGCAAATACCCCCATGGCAAATGTACAAAGTATCGTTAATATAGTAAAAACTACGATATATTTCTTTTTCCTTCCCGTGCGATCCATTATGACACCGAATAACGGGGAAAATAGTACTAATAAAAAGCTTGCAATAGCATTTGCATAGGAAATAAACGTACTGGCAATTTGACTTTGCACCTCATTTGATCCAACTACTTCTTGTAAATACATCGGGAAAAAGATCGTATTGATATTAGACGAAAAGATTGTATTTGCCGCATCATAAATTGCCCATGATAAAACGGGTAAAGAAAAATACAAAGCTAAACCTTCATTTTTTCGTAGATGATTCTTTTTAGTACGTTCCATTCAGCAGCTCCCTTCAAGCTGATTGATACCAATTATTTCGACTTCACTACAATAGTTCCTGCAATCAAATCATGAAGCGCCTGTTTCTTTTCTGTAAATGCAGCCATTATATACCCGATATAAAATATACCCGATAGAAAGCCCAATACTAAATACCTTGCAAGACTTCTCCAAAAGGAAATTTTATCTCCATTCAGCGTCATTACTTTTAATCCTAATAGCTTTTTCCCGATTGTTGCTTGCCATTTAGATGATTGTAAAATAACATAATACAATGAACTAATCAGAATACAAACAACCGCAGTACCAAAAGCAGCACCAAGAAAAGGTCCTATAAAAGCCATCAATTCTTCCTCTGTTGGTTCTTGTTCAAACATTACCGGATTACTTAATAATGCTTCTTCAGAAGATCCTAAAAATAAAGCAAATAAAAAATTGGATAAAATAAGCAGTGGTATTGCTAAAATAATCGAATCAATAACACTTGCTCCAAATCGAATCCAAAACCCTGCATAATTTTTCTCTTCTAGTTGTGTTTCTTGTTTCATATTTATATCCATTTTATTCCCTCCCATTGTAAATAATAAATGGAAATCATTAATCAAACAACCTTTTTTTGTAGTAAAGGGGACGGAGCCAATGTCATCAATCTAACCTTCAAAATACAGGAAAATAAGTAACTAAATAGGAAGTAAGGGTTTCCGTTCTGTTCTCCGAGGCTTACCGCTCGCTTTCCACGGGGCGAGCGCCGAGCCTCCTCGTCGCTTTGCTCCTGTGGGGTCTCGTCTTTCTCGCTAATCCCGTAGGAGTCGAGCGGACACCTCTCCAAACAAATGGGATATTTCTTTTAAATAAAGGGTATCCCATAAATAGGATCATAAAAAAGGCAATAGAATGCCCGGGCGGATGAAATGTAATTTTTTTCACCCTCCCTTGGCACCCTATTGTCATGAATAAAAACTTTAGAAAGCGGACTTTTGGATCAATCCATTTCTATTAGCTCGTAATCCTTTTACACGTTTAAAGCTCCTGCCTGGTCTTATAGGAATTCGATTCCTTTGAATTTCATTGAGTATTTTTTTATACAGCTTATTACGCCTTCTGACGCTTTTTTCTAACAATAATTGAATGAAATTATCTTTTAGCTTTCCTATTAAAAGTCGTTGATTTGGCGGTATATTCATATTTCAATTCCTTTCCATTCTGTTCTTTGGCAATTATTTCATCGGCTTCTTGTTTTACAAGTGCGGCCATGTTTGCGAGAAACATGGTCGCATAAAAATCCTGTTCAATAGATAAAACCGTATCGCCAGTGAATTTTTGGATATGAAATAGTGCTGATAAAATCCAACTTATTTTTTCCTTGTCGTGTAAAATAGGTTGGTTTTGAACGAGATTCACACATAAAAATAAAATCATGCAGCACGTTTTTGGTTACTTCTACTGCCTCTAAAAACTTACTTTTCACCATAAAAAATCACCACACGTCATTGATATACCAAAAAAGGTATCCAAATCGATTATTGTGGTGATTTTGAAAAGTCAAGTATTTTTATGCTTGAATTCTAACTATTCCATGACATTTTTAAAGTTTGAAATTTATGGAATCTTAAGTTGATGACATTGGGGACGGAGCTGCGACTCTACCTTAAAGAGACTGGCTGCTTTGTATGTTGGTTTTTATTCGTATGCAGGAAGGAGTAGCTTCGCTTGCGCCGCCTTAACTCCTCTATTTTTATTTCTCTTTCTTCATGCATTTGATATGATTAACTAATAGATTTATATTAGGAGGCTACTATGGAACATTTGCTAAATAAACGAGTTACAAATATTGAAATATCAGGAATTAGAAAATTTTCTAATTTAGTTGCTGGCAATACAGAGGTCCTTTCTTTAACCATTGGACAACCAGATTTCCCAACACCAAATCATATTAAAGAAGCAGCTAAATCTGCTATTGATAACAACCTCACTACGTATACACATAACGCAGGAGATATTAATGTCCGCAAAGCAGCAGTTCAGTTTGTCGAAAAAAAATATAATCTTCATTATGCTCCTGAATCCGAAGTAATTGTAACTACAGGTGCCAGTGAAGCAATTGATATTGCATTTCGAACAATCCTAGAAAGTGGTGTAGAAGTAATTCTTCCCGGACCAGTTTATCCAGGGTATGAACCAATCATCAAATTATGCGGAGCAAAACCTGTTTACGTCGATATACGGGAAAATGACTTTCGTTTTACAGCAGAATTAATAAAAGATTACATCACCGACCAAACGAGATGTATTGTTTTACCATATCCCTCTAATCCAACTGGGGTAAGTTTAACGAAAGAAGAGCTGCAAGATATTGCAAATTTATTAGCAGATAAAGATATTTTTATTTTAGCTGATGAAATATACAGTGAACTAGTATATGATCAAAACCATATTTCGATTGCAAGTATGCTTCGTGATAAAACCATTGTAATTAATGGTCTTTCCAAATCTCATAGTATGACTGGCTGGAGAATTGGTTTGCTATTCGCCCCTGAAGCTATATGCAAAGAAATATTAAAAGTACATCAATATAATGTAACATGCGCTTCCTCTATTTCACAGATGGCAGCATTACAAGCACTGACGGTTGGGATAAATGATGCTGTACCAATGAAGGAAGAATATAAAAATAGAAGAAATTATTTATTTAACCGCCTGAAAAACATGGGCCTTCATGTTATTATGCCAGATGGGGCCTTTTATTTTCTTATTAAGGTTCCCTTTGCTGATATGAATTCATTTGAGTTTTGTTTGGATTTAGTGGATAAAGCGAAGATAGCAACAGTTCCAGGGAGTGCATTCTCTTCTCTAGGGGAAGGATTCTTTCGAATATCATTTGCCTACTCAATGGAAACATTAGAAGAAGCATGCAACAGATTAGAGAACTATTTACGCAGTATAAATAAATAATTTTAGTTAATAAAAAGGGAGTGGATAGTAAAGCTTGTTATTATTCAACTTTGCTACCCACTCCTTTTCCCCCTGCAATATTACATTGTATGGCTGTATTGATGAAAATATTTGTATAATGCCTGTGTTCCACTTTCAGCTTCTCCAAGTGCCGAAAGTCGGCTATATAGACTTTCTGCTAATTGTAGGCCTGGCGTTTCCATTCCCATTGCTTTTGCTTCTTCTAAAGCAATTTTCATATCCTTGATAAAATGCTTAATATAAAACCCTGGCGCAAAGTCGCCTTTCGTCATTCTTGGAGCAAGATTGCTTAAGGAGAAGCTTCCTGCAGCACCAGAAGAAATACTTTGTAATACAGTATCAGGATTTAAGCCTGCTTTTTCAGCATATACGATTGCTTCACAAACACCTATCATATTAGACGCAATGGCGATTTGATTACACATTTTCGTATGTTGGCCAGCACCAGCAGCACCTTGATAAACAATATTTGTACCCAAAATTTCAAAAACAGGTTTTAAATCAGTAAATGCTTCCATTTCTCCTCCAACCATAATGGAAAGCTTTGCCTCTTTTGCTCCGATATCTCCACCAGAAACAGGTGCATCTAATACATGTATTTGGTGTTTTTTTCCTTCCTCAAATAATCTTTTAGCTAAACTTGGAGTAGAGGTTGTCATATCAATGGTATAACTATTTTCTTTAGCATTTGCGATGATGCCATCTTTACCAAGATAAACTTCTTCAACATCTGCTGGATAACCGACAATCGTAATGATTATATTTGCTTTTTGAGCAACTTCTTTTGGTGTATTTGCCCATTCAGCCCCTAGTGAGAGCAATTCATCCGCCTTTTGTTTTGTTCTGTTATAAACTAAACAAGCGTAACCGCTTTTTAATAAGTTTTTTGCCATACTTTTACCCATAACACCTGTTCCGATAAACCCAATTGTACTATTTTCTTGTGATATCATGCTTAATCTCACTCTCCATATAGTAATTATTAATTATGTATCTTATTTAATCATAGCATAAATTACCATTCATTAGGTAAATATTATGAATATTCATAAATATGATTTGTCCAACATTTTGTTCCTAACAATTAATATAGAATGATCAATTCTTTTCAGCATGAATAGAATTTTCTTCAAATGAAGGGAGTCTTTACTTTTAATATGGAAGACATAAAGCCAAAGTTTGAGGAATGAAAAAAGAGACTGTCCAAGGGGTCTGATTTTCCTCCTATTATTCGACAAATGGGAGGAATTTTGACCTTATCCTATTGGACAATCTCTTAAAATAAGAATAGCTTAAGCAACTTATATAGCTAAAGTGCCTGTACTTATACTAAATATTTTTTTTAAGAAAGTTTTGCTGCAGCTTTTACTGCTTCCATTACTTCTTCTGTTGTAGACATTTGTAATGCTTTTGATGCTAACTCTTCCATTTCTGCTTTTGAAAGGTTTAAGATTTGTGATCTTGCTTTTAAAATAGAAGTTGCACTCATAGAGAACTCATCTAAGCCTAAACCTAATAATAATGGAATTGCTGTTTCATCTCCAGCCATTTCTCCACACATACCAGCCCATTTTCCTTCTTTATGTGCTGCGTCAATTACCATTTTAATTAAACGCAAAATTGATGGGTTATACGGTTGGTATAAATAAGAAACTCTTTCGTTCATTCTGTCTGCAGCCATTGTGTATTGAATCAAATCATTTGTTCCAATACTAAAGAAGTCAACTTCTTTCGCAAATTGATCTGCAAGAACTGCTGTAGAAGGAATCTCTACCATAATTCCAAGTTCAATTTTTTCTGCAACTTTTGTACCGTTTGCAACTAAGTTTGCTTTTTCTTCTTCTAAAAGCGCTTTAGCAGCACGGAACTCATTTAGTGTTGCAATCATCGGGAACATAATTTTTAAATTTCCGTAGGAACTAGCACGAAGCAACGCTCTTAATTGTGTACGGAAAATGCCTTGTTCTTCTAAACATAAACGTATCGCACGGAAACCAAGGAATGGATTCATTTCTTTTGGCAAGTCCAAGTATGGAAGCTCTTTATCTCCACCAATGTCCAATGTACGAACAACTACTGGGTTCCCTTTCATTCCTTCAAGAACTGCTTTATACGATTCGAACTGCTCATCTTCTGTTGGAAGCTGATCTCTTCCCATATACAAGAATTCTGTACGGTATAAACCTACAGCTTCTCCACCATTATTAACAACACCTTCTAAATCATTAGGTGTTCCAATATTTGCTGCTAATTCAACATGAACGCCATCAGCGCTTACAGTTTTTTCATTCACTAATTTAGCCCATTCAGCTTTTTGCTGTTCATATTGTTCAGCTGTTTTTTTGTAGCTTTCTACTACTTCAGGTGTTGGATTAATATGAATTTCTCCTTTTAATCCATCTACAATAACTAAATCCCCGTTTTTAATTTCTTCTGTTGCTTTTTTTGTACCAACAACAGCAGGAATTTCTAATGAACGAGCCATAATCGCAGAGTGAGAAGTTCTTCCACCGATATCTGTTGTAAACCCTTTAACAAATTGGCGATTTAATTGTGCTGTGTCAGAAGGTGTTAAATCTTCAGCAACCACAACTACTTCTTCAGAAATCATGCTAGGGTTTGCTAAATGTACTCCTAATAAATGTGAAAGTACACGCTTCGTTACATCACGAATGTCAGCAGCACGTTCTTGCATATATTCATTATCCATAGATTCGAACATTGCAATAAACATATCTGTTGTTTCTTTTAATGCAAATTCTGCATTAATTCCGTCTGTTTTAATTTTATCTTCAATAGGTGCGATTAATTCAGGATCACTTAAAACTAATAAATGTGCTTCAAAAATAGCTGCTTTGTCAGCACCAAGCTCTTGATTTGCTTTATCGCGAATAGCCCCTAATTCTTCTTTTGATTTCGCTAACGCTGATTGAAAACGGTTAATTTCATTTTCAGCATTATCTATTGAAGCCTTTTCAAAAGAAAGATCTGGTTCAACTAAACGATATGCTTTTGCAATGGCAATTCCGCTGGATGCTGCAATTCCATTTAAAAAACTCATTACTCTGCTAAACCTTCGCTTTTCAAAGTATCAGCTAAACCATTAATTGCATCCTGTTCATCGCTACCTTCAGCACTGATCTTAATTTCCGCACCTTGACCAATACCTAAAGACATTACACCCATAATTGACTTAAGGTTAACTTTTTTCTCTTTAAATTCTAAATGAATTTCAGAATCAAACTTGCTTGCTGCTTGTACTAAAAGTGTAGCAGGACGAGCATGAATCCCTGTATCAGCAATAACTTTAAATTGTTTTTCTACCATAAAAAATCAAACTCCTTTAAAAAAAATTAAATAAGATGTATTACTTTACACTAGCTTTTAAAACTTAAACAACCTTTTATAATAGTCAAGAATTGTTTAACCCATAACTAATATATAATTTAATAGTTACAATTGTAAACCGTAAGCTAAAAAGATGTGAAATTTTCGTGAAATTTGCCTCGTCACATCTTTCATTTGACTATCATATTTTCTTCAAAATAATCTAAATAATGTAAGGAAATGAAAATAAGTATGTAGGCGCTTAAGTTTTACAAAAAGACATCTCAAAAAAAGGATAGCATTTCTTCCTTGTGGAGACAATGAAAAATTCTTGTTAAACAGAAAATATTCCATTAAAATTTAACGAAGTTGTCATATAATGATAGACATATCATTTATTGCTGAGCGGTTTACATAAATATTTAAAAAAGCTGTGGTGGAAAAAATGAGATATAAACGTGATGAACCATTCCGATTCCAATTTAAAGAACCAATTGAGGCAACATTTACATTCCATACAACGGATAATACATCCTTATCTAAACCTGGAAATGCAGAGATCATTGATCTTAGCCCAAATGGCTTAAAATTTATTTCTGAATTAGATTTGCCTGTTAATAATGAACACCTATTATTCTGTTTTACATTTAAATTAAATAATAAGGAGTTTATTATTCCTGGAAATATCATTTGGAAAAAACCAAGATTAAATCAGTTTTTATATGGGTATGAAGGAAAAAATGATGAAGGTACAAAAAAAAGAATTGTAGAAATGTTAAAAGAATATGTTAAATATAATTAATTTTACCTATTCAAAATTACTGACTAAATAATGCAAAACGTTTCAGACTGATTGAAATACTTGTTTCAAATAGATATTATTTGGATAAATATGTAAGCCAAATGAGTGAGATCAAGCTATTGTCAACAGTCTGAATTCCACTTTAACTTCTCGGTTCTTTTAGATAGCGATACGTAACATCTCCTCCACGTTCTGCTATACCAAAATAATGTTTAAAATCATCCCTTTTCACAAGATGTTCACGGAACGATAAAAATTCTTGTTTTCCAATGGTGATTTCTTCTATATCACCACTTTTTAATTGCTCAAGAATCTCCTTCACCTTAGCTTCTACCATTTATGTACCCTCTCCTCTCTAGTTGAATACTATAAAGATTGTCGAACGAATACTGTTATATTTAAATTGAAAACAGCCTTTAAAAACAATAGCCCCGACAAAGGACGACTTCTTTTAAAGAATGGTCTTTCCGATATTAAAACGATCATCTAATGAATGATAACATTTGTCAACAGCATACATTAGTATGATATACTATTTTTCAATATGATTTCAGAGGATGTTCAAAAAGGCACCAAATGATAAGCGGCGAATCTCTTCGTTGGCTTGCTTTTCCGCTACTCACGTATCCTAAATAGAGGATCTTCAACGTTGCTCACGTCCTGTGAGCAACGTTGAAGTCACCACATCCTGTGGAAGTCAGTTGCTCAAAGCTACGCCTCCTCGACCTACTTGCTTCTAATTTGTTACCTTTTTGAACACACTTCTTCAGCACCTTCATTCTCACCTGAATTCCCAGACTATTCAGATGAAAATGTATGCATCATTTAATGCTAGTAAACATACTATACATAAATTCTACTTATTTATTAATTATAGACAAATATCATATTTCTTTACGAATAAATTCTAATAGTGCAAACTATAACTACAGAATTTATATAAAATTTGGAAAATTAAGGAGTGGATGTCAGTGAAAAGAGCCGAGATTGGGAATATAATTGAATTTAGAGGGTTGCAAGGTATAGTCGAAAAAGTAAATGAAAACTCTGTAATTGTCGATTTAACATATATGAACAATTATCGTGATCTTGAATTAGAACAAAGAACCGTCGTAAATCATAAAAACTACAAAATTATTAAATAGAAAAGCGGAAGCGCCTTGGTCAGCCCTGAAGAAAAATGTTCATTTAACTCGAAAAGCGCTTTTAACTTTTAGAGGACAAAGGGTTATTTTTCACAAGGGCTAGGCGCTGGAGCTAGACATCTGTCAGACTTCAGAAAAATTTCTTTCTTATCTTTTAAAAAACTTGTTTCAGTATGCTGAAACTTCGGAGAATCGGGGCTGTCCAATAAGTCATTTTCCGGCTATTGGATGCCCCTTTTTATGTTCAAGAATACTGATATATCAACATTCTTGATTTTCAATTTTCAATAGATTTACCCTTTTGGGACAGCCCCGATGAAGTCTCCCATGCGAAACTTTCATATCTAACAAATGTGTTTGATGATTGATTATCGATTCTATTCTGATTTATTCAGAAAGCTCTTTTTTTGTTTTCACTTTCCCATGAGGTTTTTGTTTTTGTTTTCTTACAGTCCACTCTCGTTCTTTTTCTCTTTGTGATTTTGACATAATAGCCTCCTTTCTCTTTACGTAGGTTAATCTTTTTTCCGTTTTTTATCCTCGCCTTTTATCTTTTTTTGCTTATCCTTTCTTCTTAAAATTTGACTGTTTTCATAGAGATTGTTGCTTTTAAAAATTCCATTCACAAAATGTTCTTTTTTTAGTTATTGACCGTAAGCAGAAAAACTGTTACCATCACAATATATTTCATATATGAATGGCACGCGATGAACGTTATGGATCAAACTATAACAGGAGCAGCTTCTGGAGAGACCGTACAATGCGGCACCGAAGGATTCACAATCTCAGGTAAAAGGACAGGAGGGTAACTAATACATACTTTACGTAATGATTCGTTATTCTAGCTGATAATTGACCAGGAAGATTGGAGAAATCCAGTCTTTTTTTTCATTTTCTTCATACTACCAAAATGGATGTCTATTCCTCTACGTGTCGGAAAAAAGTCATTTCCTAAATGTGCATGCTCAAAAAGAAGGACAATCAAAGCAGAAAAGGTCGAAATGCAGAAGTCACGAAACGCAAAGGCATAAACGGTGCTGTGCGAAGACTGACGTTCGACCGCTATGGCTCTCGGACTTTTTGAACACCCTCTATATGAAAAAAAAATGTTCTTATTAAACTATCCTATTTTGTTAAAGCTATGGTGGCAGGTGCATTATGCACAAGCTCAACATATTCTGTTAACAAAGCAATTATTTAAATGAGGTGACAAATATGCAACAACGACGTGCTGTTGTAAGCGTAATAGGTAAGGATCAAGTTGGTATAATAAGTAAAGTAACAACCGTAATATCCAATAATCACATTAATATTTTGGATATTAGTCAAACGATTCTCCAAGATTTTTTTACAATGATGATGTTAGTTGATATTTCAAAAAATGAAAATCTTGATGAATTGCGTAATCAATTTGAAGAACTCGGAAATGAGCTTCATTTAAAAATAAACATTCAATTAGAAGAAATCTTCCAGTCTATGCATCGGGTTTAAGAAAGAAGGGAATAATATGAAAATCGCATTAAACGAAATGATGGAAACCATTAATATGGTTCAAATGGAAAATCTTGATATCCGAACAGTAACGATGGGAATTAGTTTATATGATTGTGCAAATTCAGATTTTGATAAACTAAACGATGCTGTCTATAAAAAAATTACTTCTTATGCAAGCAAGCTGACAGAAGTTGCAACCGCAGTGGAACAGGAATACGGCATTCCCATTATCAATAAACGTATTTCCATTACTCCAATTGCAGAAATTTTAGGAAATGCAACGGTAGAACAAGCAGTTACATTAGCCAAAACATTAGATAAAGCAGCAAAAACGCTTAATGTTGATTTTATCGGCGGCTATTCTGCCCTTGTACATAAAGGAATTACAAAAGGAGATCAAACACTGCTAGATGCATTGCCAGAAGCATTAACTGTTACAGATCGTGTATGCTCTTCTGTTTCTGTTGCTACAACTAGAACAGGAATTAATATGGATGCCGTTAAACAAATGGGCAATATTATTAAAGAAGCTGCCGAAAAAACAAAGGATAAAAATGGACTTGCCTGCGCAAAGCTTGTTGTGTTCTGCAATCCTGTAGAAGATAACCCATTTATGGCTGGTGCATTTCATGGCGCTGGTGAAGGCGAAGTTGTTATTAATGTAGGTGTAAGTGGTCCTGGCGTTGTCTTAAATGCCCTAAAAAAATACCCTGAAGCAGATCTTGGGGAAGTGTCAGACATCATTAAAAAAACAACCTTTAAAATTACTCGTGCCGGAGAATTAATCGGACGTGTTGTAGCAGATCGTCTTGGCGTTCCTTTTGGCATTATGGATCTTTCCCTTGCGCCAACAAACGCAATCAATGATAGTGTTGCCGAAATACTAGAAGAAATCGGTTTAGAGCGTGTTGGTACACATGGTACTATCGCTGCACTTGCATTAATGAATGATGCGGTAAAAAAAGGCGGAGCCATGGCTAGTTCTTACGTTGGAGGCTTAAGCGGTGCATTTATTCCTGTAAGTGAAGATAATGGCATGATTCGTGGAATTTTAGATGATAGTTTAAGTTTATCTAAACTAGAAGCAATGACTTGTGTATGTTCCGTTGGCCTAGATATGATTGCATTAACTGGAGAAGTATCACCAGCCACTTTATCTGCCATTATTGCTGATGAAGCAGCAATTGGTATGATTAACAAAAAAACAACAGCAGTCCGTGTTATACCAGTACCAGGTAAAAAAGAAGGAGAGATTGTTGAATTTGGCGGTTTGTTAGGAAGAGCTCCTGTTATGGGTGTCAATCCATTCAGTTCTGCAAAACTAATTGATCGAGGCGGCCGTATTCCATCTCCATTACAAGCACTAATAAACTAAATATCAAGTCTTTTCAGTGCCATAAAAGCAAGGTCCCCCTTCTTTTGTAGAAAAAGTAATAATTGCAGAAACTTCAGGCTGACCGAAAACGTTTATCGCATCACAGCGTGAAGCCTTGGGAGGAGCGGCGGGCAACAGGATGTTGGTCAGAACGACGTTGTCACAGGACGTGACGTACTTAGTCGTTCATCCTCTGTTACCCAGTAATGAGCATCCAAGCAAGGTGAACAACGAAGAAAGCGAGCGTTTCTCGACAGCCTGAGGATATACCCCTTCTTTTATGTCGCTTTTAATTCGCTTTATCTTTCGGAATTGGTTTTATCCAAAGCAGCAATAAAAAGAGCAAACTGATGTATCCAAATAAAGGATACAGCCATGATAACAGTTTCCCGTAATGGATAAAGCTAATCACATACGAAACGAAAAAAATACAGGCAATAATAAGAATGCTCGGAAGTTTTATATAACTGCTTACTTGTCTTTCCAAACCATACACATTTCCAATAACAGATGTAAATATCTCTCCATAAATAACCAAAATATAAATCCAAGAAAGCTCTGGTGCTAAGCTTTTCATAATTGTTGCCATTGGTATTGCATAACTGTTTACATCTTGCAGCATCATTAGCGTAAAGTGACTGGATATTAATATGAACATTAAAGCAATACCGCCAATTAACCCTCCCCATTTAACCGTTTCATCATCTCCAATTTCAGAAGCAGCTGGAACCAGGACTGCAATGGCTAACGATAAATTAAGAGCCGTGTAAGAAAACGGTGCAGCAAAAGCCTTCCACCCACTATTGGAAAAAGTAAATATATGAAGAAAAAAATCTGGAAGCTGAACGGATAAAAAAAATAACATAAAACTAAAACTAATCATGATCGGAACAACAAATGTATTTACAGCAAATAATCCTTTCATCCCTACCATCATAACAAGCACGGATAAGCCAATGGTAAAGATCACTCCAATTCCTTTACTTATTCCCAATTGTTCTTCGAAAACGGCCCCAGCACCTGAAAGCATGACTGCACAAACCCCTACTAACATAATTAACATGATACTATTTATACATGTTCCTATTACTTTTCCAAATAAAAAAATAGTAAACTCTTGATAAGAATTTGCTTTTATTTTCACAGAAATTCTCATAAGTTTCGAACCTAAAAAGGCAAATATCGTGCCGCTGATTAAGATGCCGATTAAACCGATCACGCCAAATTGTGAAAAGAATTCTACAATCTCTTTTCCTGTTGCAAAACCGGCACCAACGACGGTTCCAACATAAACAGCAGCTAACTGAAAGGCTGCACTCCATTTGTTTTTCACATATTCTCCTCCCCTTACTTACACTATATGTATAAAAGGACAAACAAAGACGAGCTTTTTTATTGATTTATTCTGCTTATTTTTACATAATAGAGCAAAGCTTTGTTGTAAGCTGCCAACAATTGATCTTTTTTTCAATACTCCCCTACATCTGACTTCCCTAAAGCCATTTTGCTACTGGTAGTAATGCTACAATCTAGAAGAAAAATTTGCTCGATTTAGCCTTTTCTATCTATTTCCATCTTTTTCTTAAGCAAAAATATTGAAGATCAAAAAAGGTCAAAGTATAATAAGTATATCAAAGGTCAAAAATGATCAAATCCAAAAGGAGGAAATTTATATGAAATGTCAAATTTGTCAAGAAAATAACGCAAATGTAAGTGTACGATTTGTATGGAACAATGAAGAACACCAATTTAACCTTTGTCAAAGCTGTTACCAAAAAGAAAAACAAAAATTGACATCTAATCCTAATTCATTGTTTTCCGACTCTTCCCCTTTTGATGATATATTTAAGTCGTTTAATCAAACAGGGGCAATGAAGTCAACGAACCAAAATCCTACTAGAAATAGTACGAATGGCATCCTTGAAAAATTCGGGAAAAATTTAAATAATCTTGCAAAAGCAGGCTTGATTGATCCGGTAATTGGAAGAGAAAATGAAATAGAACGTGTTATAGAAATTTTAAATAGAAGAAATAAAAATAATCCTGTTTTAATTGGAGAGCCAGGCGTTGGAAAAACAGCCATTGCAGAAGGTTTAGCATTAAAAATTGTAGAAGGCTCTGTACCAAAAAAATTAAAAAATAAAAAAATTATTTTATTAGATGTAGCTTCACTTGTCACAAATACTGGAATTCGCGGGCAATTTGAAGAACGTATGAAACAGATAATCCAAGAAATTCAAAATAGAAAAAATGTTATTGTCTTTATCGATGAAATTCATCAGCTAGTCGGCGCAGGATCTGCTGAAGGTTCGATGGACGCAGGGAATATTTTAAAACCAGCATTAGCACGAGGAGAACTTCATATAATTGGTGCTACTACTTTAAAAGAATACCGTCAGATAGAAAAGGATGCAGCACTTGAGAGAAGATTCCAGCCTATACAAGTTTCAGAACCATCTGTTGATGCAGCCATTTCCATCTTAAATGGTATTAAAGATAAATACGAGCAATTCCATGAAGTGAAGTTTACAGAGGAAGCAATAAAAGCTTGTGTAGAATTGTCACATCGTTATATTCAAGATCGTTATTTACCAGATAAAGCGATTGATTTATTAGATGAAGCAGGGTCAAAAATGAACCTTTCATCCAATTACACAAATACAGAAGAAATCGAAAACAGATTAGCTGAAATTGCAAAAGAAAAAGAGCTTGCATTAAAAGAAGAAAATTACGAACAAGCAGCGGTTATCCGCGAAGAAGAACAACGATTAGAAAAAGCGTTAAATCAGCCAAATATCGAAGAAAAACCTATCGTAGACCTATCGTTAATCCAACAATTAATTGAGAAGAAAACAGGTATCCCTGTGGGGAAACTGCAACAAGATGAACAGCTTAAAATGAAAAATTTAGCGGATCATTTAGCTACAAAAGTAATTGGTCAAGATGAAGCTGTTAGAAAAGTAGCTAAAGCAATAAAAAGAAGCAGAGCAGGCTTAAAAGCGAAAAACAGACCAATTGGAAGCTTCCTATTTGTCGGACCTACTGGAGTCGGAAAAACAGAATTAACGAAAACATTGGCAGAAGAATTGTTTGGCAGCAAAGACAGCATGATCCGCTTGGATATGAGTGAATACATGGAAAAGCACAGTATTAGTAAAATCATCGGTTCACCTCCAGGATATGTTGGGCATGAAGAAGCAGGCCAATTAACAGAGCAAATAAGAAGAAATCCGTACAGCATTATATTGTTAGATGAAATCGAAAAAGCACATCCTGATATTCAATCGATTTTTCTGCAAATTCTAGAAGACGGACGCCTAACAGACAGCCATGGCCGAACAGTCAGCTTTAAAGATGCTGTTATTATTATGACAAGCAATGCAAGTGTTGGCACGAAAAGAATCGTCGTAGGATTTGAGAATAATGCAGCATTGGAAGAAAGCAATTTATTACAATCTTTAGGAAATTTCTTTAAACCAGAGTTTCTGAACCGTTTTGATGCTATCATTGAATTCAAATCGTTAGAAAAACAACATCTACTTCGCATTACAGATCTATTATTAGAAGAGTTGGCCATTACGTTAAAAGACCAAAATATCACGCTTTTTGTTACAGATGAGGTAAAAGATAAGTTAGTAGAATTGGGAACGCACCCTAGTTTTGGCGCACGCCCATTAAGAAGAGTAATTCAAGAACATTTGGAAGATAATTTAGCAGACTTTATTTTAGAAGAACCGGACACAAATCATTTAACAGCAGTAATAAAAGATGAAAACATTGTAGTCGAAGCTGTAAAAATACAACAAAACCTTAATAAATAGTAGCATATGTATGGAATCAGCTACTTTGGAGCACATACTTCTATTCAGGATATAGAAACTTTTGAATAGTTATCATCTAAAAGAAGAGGGAACCACTTTG
>NZ_JBQRKO010000021.1:0-74625 GCF_052318935.1 Niallia sp. 01092
CCCTCTAAATGCTTGATTTTCACTATCTATATTTCATAGCATCCACTTTTTCAGTGACCTCAGCAATGTGACGAGGAGGCTCGACGCTCGCTAAACGGACGAAGTGTATTAAGGCTGCGAGTTAAAAGTAATAATCTATAAACATTCTTTTTCTTTCTTTGAGTAAAAAATATAGTAGTCTAACCGATATAAGTAATAGTACTAACAACATAAAAACTGTTTAAACTATTAAATAAACGACTCTTGGGAGAAAAAATGAAAAGAATATTATTAGCAGACGATGAAGATATTTTAAGAATGTTAATTATGGATACCCTTGAAGAGGAAGAATTTATTGTTGATGAAGCACAAGATGGCGAAGAGGCACTTCGGTTAATTAGCCAAAATAAGTACGATCTCCTCATTTTAGATTATATGATGCCCATTTTAACAGGGTTGGAAGTCATTGAACAAGTACGCAAAGATACAGCTCATCAACACTTGAAAATTTTAATGCTTACCGCTAAAAGTCAAGCTTTTGAACAAGAACATATATTACATGCTGGAGCAGATTATTTTATGGCAAAACCTTTCAGTCCATTAGAATTGTTAAAAAAAGTTGAGGAAATTGTACATGATTAATTCCTATATTAAACAAAGCATATCAAGGCAATTTGTAGCCTTAATATGCTTTTTCATTCTATTATTTGTTGTAGGAGCTAGCATACTGGTTTATTTTCAAAAATCTGTAAACGAAAATTATGTGGAAAATCGCGAAAAACTAATTGAAAAACGCAAATTAGTTCAGGACATAGAAGCTCATTTTCTAAAAGCGATGTCTAATGCACGAGGTTATTATGCTTTTAATAATAAAAAGTTAAAGGAAAGTGCTCAAAATGAACAACAAGAGATCAAAGTATTGATTCAACAGTTTAATCAATTAGCAAAAACAGATGATGATCACTTGGCATTAAAAGAGATGAAAGAATTTTATACTTTTTATTTTGAAGAAATACTGCCAAAAGCACTAGCCTATTATGAACAAGGCAAGGATAAAGAATTAATGAAACTTGCCAATGATGGGGGAACGGCAAAGGTTGAAGCCTATCAAAAAGAATTAAACTCGTATTTAGTCGAGATAAATAAAACCCTGAATCAGGAAGTAACAAAACTTTCCAATTCTATTGCGAATTTACAGTTATCGTTTCTTGTTTATACGATTGTATTATTAACAATTGTCATTATTATTGGAAGAATAATGGTGAAACGAATTGGAAAGCCACTGTCTGATTTTGCAGTTGCTGCAAATGAAATAGCAAAAGGCAATGAGGCGGAAATAAAAGTCGAAACAAAAAGGAATGACGAGTTGGCAATATTATCTGTTGCTTTTTCTCGTATGTATCAAAGTATTCAAGAAAAAGAACAGGATTTGTTGACACAAAATGAAGAGCTAATTGCTCAACAAGATGAATTATATGCACAGCAAACACAGTTAGAAGAGGTATTAAAAACAGTAAAAAACAATGAAGAAACATTATTTCGCAGAAATCGCTTAATAAATAATCTATCCAATTCACTTAATAAGCAAAAAGTTTTAAATAGCATCATTGAAAATATGTGTGATCTGATTAAGGCAGATAGAGGGATTATTGTGATGGTGGAAGAAGATTCATATGCAGCATTCGGCATATCGGTGAAAGGTGCTAAACAGTTTAAAGATTATTTATATACTGGTATGTATTTCCGCTTAGAAGAACAGCGCAAACCATTTATTATTAAACGAAAACTCGTCATACCGGAGAAAGGCTATCATGAAGAAACAGGCTATGTATATGACTTATATATTCCTGTATTTTCAGCAAATGAAGATATAGTTGCTATTATGATGTATAGCCGTTTTAGCGACCGTTTTACTGAATTTAAAATGGATGAATTTGTTACATTAGCTAAACAAATAGGGATTTCCTTAGACAAAATTCATTTATTTGAACAAACGGAAAAAGATAAAGTATTAAATCAAGATATATTAAACAATGTGCAAGAAGGGATTCAGCTAGTTGGCACAAGTGGAGAAATCATTCAAGTCAATAGTAAATTTTGTGAAATGATGGGATATTATCAAAAGTTAGAGTTATTAGTTGGACAATGCTGGCGTGACTGGACAACGTATTTAGCACAATTTCTAGATGGGGACGATGCCTTAATTACTTTTATAGAAAATTCTCTGCAAACTTCATCGAATAGCTCTTTTACTTTTCCTATCAAGAAGGAAAATAAAGTAATTAACGTGTATGCAGAAGGTTTATTTCGTGGGGAAGAAAAGTTTGGAACGGTTTTTGTTTATCGAGATATAACAAAAGAATTTGAAGTAGATAAAATGAAATCAGAATTTGTCAGTACAGTAAGCCATGAACTTCGAACCCCTTTGGCGAGTATATTAGGATTTACAGAGTTAATGATCAACCGTGAATTAAAAGAGGAAAGACAGAAAAAATATTTATCGACCATATATGGAGAAGCGAAAAGATTAACTGCGCTCATAAATGATTTTTTAGATGTTCAAAGAATGGAAGCTGGAAAGCAGACATATGAAAAGAAATATATTGAGATTTTACCGATTGTTGAAGGAATAGTAGAGAAGCAACAAATAAATGCGCCAAAACATGATATAACTATACTTTCTTCATTAGAAAATACGTATATTCTTGGAGATAAATTGAAAATAGAGCAAGCATTTACGAATATTATCAGCAATGCCATTAAATATTCTCCAGAAGGTGGTCTAATTGAAATAGCCATATTTGAAGAACATGGAAAAATAAATGTTTCGGTAAAGGATAGAGGATTAGGAATACCAGCAGAAGAAATAAGTAAGCTTTTTACTAAATTTTATCGTGTCGATAATACAGATAGACGGAAGATAGGTGGAACAGGACTAGGTTTAGCGATTGTCCAAGAAATTATGAACGCTCATGATGGGGAAGTTACCGTAACATCACAATTAGGCCAAGGCAGTACCTTTACCCTATCATTTCCATGCGTTGCTGTTCACTTAAAGGATTTCAATAATGATGTTGATTCAAATAAAATAATCGCTTATAAAATTATGGTAATTGAAGATGATTATAGTTTAGCTGAACTGATGATTCATGAGCTAAGAGATTATGGATTTCAGGTGCAATACTTTAAGAATGGTCAAGAAGCATTACAAGCAATTGAACAAAATACACCAGATGCCATCGTTTTAGATATTATGCTAGAGAATGATAATCTGAACGGATGGGATATGATGCAGAAGTTGAAAAAGAAAGACACAATAAAAGATATACCGATTGTGATTTCAACTGCATTAGATGAAAAAGAAAAGGGCTATTCATTAGGAGCAATGGACTATTTAGTGAAGCCGTATCGACCAAGTGAGTTATCAAGAACGATTATGCAAACCTTATTAAAAATGGGAAAAATCGGGCAAGTGCTCATTCCAGAAAAAGATTCAAATTCAGGAGATCATTAAAATTTCTGATAAACCAAGAGGGAATAGACCCAATGTCATCAACTTAAGGTTCCATAAAATGTTATTAGATTAAACCGTCATAAAATTGTTATATTAAACCAACAAATCACTTGACTTTTTAAGAACACCACAATAATCGATTTGGATACCTTTTTTTTGGTTATATCAACGATGTGTGGTGATTTTTTTATGGAGAAAAGTGTTTTAACCGTGTAAAAGGATTACGAGCTAATAGAAATGGATTGATTCAAAAGTCCGCTTTTTAAAGTTTTGATTCATGAAAATAGGATGCCAAAGGAGGGTGAAAAAAATTACATTTCATCCGCCTGGGCATCCTATTGCCTTTTTTATGGATCCTATTTATGGGATACCCTTTATTTAAAAGAAATACCTCATTTGTTTGGAGAGGTGTCCGCTCGACTCCTACGGGATTAGCGAGAAAGACGAGACCCCACAGGAGCAAAGCGACGAGGAGGCTCGGCGCTCGCCCCGTGGAAAGCGAGCGGTAAGCCTCGGAGAACAGAACGGAAACCCTTACTTCCTATTTAGTTGCTTATTTTCCTTTTATTTAAATCCTAGCTTGATGACATTGGGAATAGACCTTCTTGTTTTTTTTCTAATTTTATAATCGGCAACTTTTTAGCTTTTTCCAGTCATTAATGTCGTAAATATGGCAACAAATACAATTGCCACAAAGGATGCAGCGAGTTTATCCAATCCGACAATAGGGATGCCGCTTAATAAGATGAATCCGTCAATAATAAAAATAATGATTCCTACATGGAGGGTAGAGTAGTTGGCAATAATTTGTGCCAGTAAATCGGTGCCTCCTGTGCTTGTTTCAAATCGCAGCATTATGCCTATTCCGATCCCAATAATCATCCCTCCAATAAAGGAGCTGAAAAGCATTGACAAAGAAAAAGAGTCTCGTAAAAAGGAAAGAAGATCAATCATCAAAGAGGAAATAACAAAGCCAAATATGCCGTAGAAAAAATATTGTTTATTATAAAACCATACAAATAGATATAACGGAACACTAATAATAATCATTGTCATGCCAGTTGGAATATCATAATGATAATGCAGTATTAAACCAATTCCGATTAATCCGCCGTCTAAAAGGTGATGTGGAACTAAAAAACCGTTAACTCCGATTCCGACAAGCATGCTCCCGATGAAAACAACTGCTATTTTTTCTGCCATTATCGTATCATCCTACCTTGTCCATTCTAGTACATATCTATGTCAGTAATAAAAAATTAGAATCAAGAAAATCCAGGCTGTCGACAAACGCTCGCTTTCTTCGTTGTTCGCCTTACTCGGATGCTCATTACCCAACCACGGTAACTCCGCTCCTCCCAAGGCTTCACGCCTCGAAAGACAAACGTTTTCGATCAGCCTGAAGTTTCTGCTAAAATCACTTTTGTCTCACTCTGAAATCATTAGTTTTTTTTTCAATATTAATTTTCAATTTTTTAAAATGTATTGTAAGACTTGTTGTATAACCGCTAAACTTAATATATTAGCAATAGGGTAGGGGATGAAGAACAATGTATGATCAATTAAAAGATTTACCACTACATAATCAAATTGAATATTTAACAAAAATACTAGTACAAATGAAAAGTCATAATGGAACAGAAGGTGAAAAGGAAAAAGGAGACTTTCTTTATAAAGCAATTCAATCGTTTCCATATTTTAAAGAAAATCCAATAAATATTTGGAAACAAACATTGGAAGAAGGAAAGCGAGTAAATGTATTTGCTTTTGTAGAAAGCATAAAAAAATCAAATAAAACCATTATTTTTCATGCTCATATTGATACGGTAGGAATTGATGATTATGGAAGCATCAAAGAAATAGCGCATAGTCCAGATAAGCTGCAAACGTATTTTTCTACTTATAAAGCGGATGCTGAAGCGCAGCAGGATGCTTTATCTGGAGAGTGGATGTTTGGCAGAGGAGCTCTTGATATGCAAAGCGGCATCAGCATTCATTTAGCAAATCTTTTATATTATTCTAGCAATAGAGTACAATTGGAAGGTAATATATTAGTTCTTTTTAATATGGATGAGGAAAATCAGCATATCGGAATAAGAGGGGCATTATATGAATTATCGAGATTAAAAGCAGAAAAGAATTTACAATTTATTGCTGCGATTAATAATGATTTTATTTCCCCGCTATATGAAGGAGATTCAAATAAGTATATTTATTGTGGAGGTGCTGGGAAGCTTCTTCCGTGTTTTTCTATATTTGGAAGAGAAGCGCATGTAGGAGAAAGCCTTGTAGGACTGGATCCTACATTAATTGGTTCAGAAATAAACCGTGTGATGAATCAAAATTTTTCTCTTGCTGAAGCATTGGAAGGTGAACTTGTGTTGCCGCCTAGCTGTTTGTATTTTAAAGAGAATAAAAGCAGCTATGATGTGCAAACACCTGTAAGTTTAAGAATGTATTTTAACTATTTTATTTATAAAGCAACTCCGGCTGAAGTGTTGGAGAAATTGAAAGAAATTGCAGTAAAAGCTTCTGGAAAAATTGAAAAAGAGCTTGCTGATCATTATCAAGCATACCGGTTGGCAAATAATCTTCCAGAACGTGTATTAGATTGGAAAACAGAAGTTCTAACATTGCAAGAATATATAGACCAGCTAAAAGAAAAGCAGGTAGATCCGGAAAAAAGGATAATAGAAGTACTTGCTAAAACGAGAAAAGAAATAACGGATGATCGTATGATTGCCTTTGAAATGGTGGAAGCATTGCAGAATTTAGATCCAGAAAAGAAACCAAGGGTTATTATCTTTTTTGCACCACCTTTTTTGCCATCTAATACGCTGCAAAACGATGAACGATCTATTGAATTAAAACAGATCATTGCAAATGTATTGGAAAGCAGTGGGGAAAAATACAAAGAAAGTTTTTCTTTGAGAAACTATTTCCCTTATTTATGTGATGGCAGTTTTTTAGCTTTTCATGGCAATGCTGCAGAAATAGAAACAATAAAAGCTAATTTTCCAGGCATGGACCAATTATTTCCGTTAGCATTAGAAGAAATGAAGGAATTAAATATTCCAGCATTAAATATTGGGGTGTACGGGAAAGGCGGACATAAATGGACTGAAAGAGTATACAAACCATACTCTTTTCATACATTGCCTCTTATTATAAGAGAAGTGACGGAAAAGTTATTAACAGTTGACAGGTAATAAAACAAGGCTGTGTTCGTATAGATTATTGCTTTTAAACTCGCAGCCCGAATACACTTCGTCCGTTTAGCGAGCGTCGAGCCTCCTCGTCGCATACGCTCCTGTGGGGTCTCGTCTTTCTCGCATTCCCACAGGAGTCTACGTGTATTCAGTCTGCTGAGTACTTCTTCTCCTATTTTTTTACATAGAAAAAACAACTAACTTTGAGAAAACAGCCTAAACAAAAAAGACCTTCTGTTTGAAAGAAGGCCTTCTTTGTTTTAGAAAATAAAATTTAAAATATAATAGCAGATCGCTGCACAAGCTGCAGAAATAGGCAATGTAATCACCCAAGTAATTAACATTCTTTGTGCCGTTCCCCATTTTACGCCTTTTAGGCGGTGAGAAGCACCTACCCCTAAAATAGAGGAAGAAATAACATGTGTCGTACTTACTGGCAGGTGAATAAATGTTGCTCCGAATATAATCATCGCTCCAGTAATATCAGCTGCTACACCATTAACAGGACGAATCTTCATAATATTACCGCCGACGGTTTTGATAATTTTCCAGCCACCAACAGAAGTACCAAGTCCCATTGCCAGCGCACAGGAAAGCTGCACCCAAAAAGGAACATCATCTGTAGTAACATATTTATTGGCGATTAATGCCATTGTAATGATCCCCATTGCTTTTTGTGCATCGTTTGTACCATGTGTGTAAGCTTGCAGAGCTGCCGTGAAAATTTGGAATATACGGAATCTGCGGTTTGTTTTTGTTAAATTTAAATCTCTAAAAATAAATTTAAAAATCGTATAAACTATAAATCCAATACTAAATGCAATAATTGGAGATAAAATAAGCGCTTCAATGATTTTAGTAAATCCACTATAATTTAAAGAACTGAATCCAGAAGCAGCAATTGCAGCACCTGCTATCGAACCAATAATGGCATGGGAGGAACTGCTTGGTATGCCATAATACCATGTTAATAGATTCCAGAAAATAGCTGCAATAAGTGCTGCTAAAATAACAAGAGAACCATTATTTAAAGTAAATGGGTTTACAATATCTTTAGTAATGGTTTTAGCAACACCAGTAAAAGTCATTGCCCCAATAAAATTCATAACGGCTGCCAAAATGATGGCATGTCTAGGTTTTAACGCTTTTGTAGAGACTGCAGTTGCAATAGCATTGGCCGTATCATGAAATCCATTGATAAAATCAAATGCTAAGGCGCAAACCACAATTAAAATGGTAATGATTAAAATTGTATCCATAGGTAAACTCCTTAAGCATTCTTCATTATAATACTTTCAAGTGTGTTTGCAACACTTTGGCAGTTATCAGCAACTTCTTCTAGATTTTCATACACTTCTTTATATTGAATAATACGGATTGGATCTTTTTCAACAGAAAATAAATGCTTGATAGATTGGCGAAGAATACCGTCGCACTTTGATTCTAAATCTTTGATGCGAATTGCATATTCTCTGATTTTTGGCAATTTCTTTGTTGATAAAAGCTCTACGGATTTTTGAATTTCAAGGCCGCATTTTTTAATTGCTTCAACAAAACGAAGCATATACTCATCTGCACTAATGATGTTGTACATTTCAAGCAATGCAGAGCAGTGCTCTAAGCTATCTAATACATCATCCATGCTCATTGTTAATGCAAGAATATCTTCGCGTTCAATCGGTGTAATAAAGGCTTTGTTCAATTCAGTAATCACGTCATGAACATACGTATCGCCTTTCGTTTCAATTTCTTTGACTGTTTCAGAAAATGTTTTTAAATCACTGACATTTTTAATTTTAAAATCTGCAAAATAATCAGCGCCTTCTTTTAAATTAGAAGCAATATTATTTAAAAGTACTGCGAATTTATCCTGTCTTTTGAAAACCATTATTGTTACCCCCATTTTATAAGCTAAGCCTTTCATATTGTAGCGAAAGTTTGTCGAAGTGGGTAGCTTTTTATCGAAATCTTTACAAAAAATTAATATTTTGTTTACATAATTTTTAAATTACCCCCTTGTATTTTTTATAAAGTTTAAAAATTCTTAATATTTAGCTTGTGTATTAAAGGATAGGCTACCCTGAAAAGAAGTTCCGCAGCGTGAATACACTACGCTTTCCGCGGGCGAGCGCCGAGCCGCTTCGTCGCTACGCTCCTGCAGGGTCTCGTCTTTCTCGCTTTCCCGCAGGAGTCTTCGTGTATTCACGCTGCTCTGTGCTATAAATATGGAGACTGCTTCTTTCCATGTACCATGATGCAAATTTTGTTGCATGGGTGTCTACCCTGAAAATAAGCTCTGTTAAAAGGGGGTTTCCGAAGCTTATCGCTCGCTGCAATCAACAGGCAAGTTTAACAGAGCCTTCTTGAAAAGTAATTAGTAATTAATCATTGTTGTGTCTAATTTTCTATAATAGAATAAATTAATAATAAAAGCTAAATGCAGAGGTGAAAGTAATGATAGAAAACAGCACTATTTTAATTAGAAAGACGATTGAAAGTGATCTTTCTTATATCATTACCACAGAATCGAATAAAGACAACCTGCCATATATCATGCAGTGGTCAAGGGATGAACATTTGCATGCAATCCAACAAGATACTAATTTAATGCATTTAATTGTCATCGAAAAAAAAGAAAATAAACCCGTAGGATATTTATTAATTAACGGATTAAACGACAGCAATGAAAGCATTGAATTAAAAAGAACAGCTTTTTCGGATAAAGGAAAAGGATACGGTCGTCAAATGCTGCAATTAATGAAAAAATGGGTTTTTACAGAAAAAAAGGCAAATCGTTTTTGGTTAGATGTAGTGGATCATAATCAAAAAGCAAAAGCATTGTATGAGTCAGAAGGATTTATCGAAGAAGGATTGCAAAGAGAAGCCGTAAAAATTAATAATCAATTTGAATCCATCTACTTAATGTCGATGTTGAAAAAAGAATATTTTAATCAATAGCATAAAGGAGAAAACTGGTGAAAAAAGTAGCTGTAATAACGGGAGCGAATAGCGGGTTTGGTTTATTAATGGCATTAGAATTTGCAGTAGAAGGTTATCATGTCATTGCAGCAATGAGAGATGTAAATAAGGGTTCATTGCTGCTGGAAAAAGCAAAAATAAAAGGAGTAGATTCTCTTATAACCCCATTTCCTCTTGATGTTACTTGCAAAGAAAGTATAAAAAATTTCAAGGATTATATAGACGAAATTGGCAGTGTTGAGGTTCTTATTAATAATGCAGGATATGCTGTGGCAGGGTTTGTGGAAGATGTTCCGCTGGAAGAGTATAAAAACCAGTTGGAAACAAATTATTTTGGAACGATAGCTGTTACCCAAATGGTTTTACCATTAATGAGAAGACAAGGGTTTGGAAAAATTATTATGATGAGCAGCATCAGTGGAAAGGTTGGATTTCCAGGCCTTTCTCCGTACGTTTCATCTAAGTTTGCATTGGAAGGATGGAGTGAGTCATTAAGGTTGGAATTACGACCATTTTCTATTGATGTTTCGATAGTAGAGCCAGGTTCATATCAAACAAATATATGGAGCACTGGAAAAAAAGTAACTAAAAAATCTCAATCAGAAACATCCCCTTATTATTTATATATGAAGAGACTCGAAGCGTATCTACATATGAGCAGTAAAAGTTATAGAGATCCATTAGAGGTAGCAAAAAAAGTGGTGGCAATCGCCAATAAAAAAAATCCTTCCTTTCGTTATGCTATTGGAAAAGGAGTAAAACAAACCATGTTGTTAAAAGCGCTTCTGCCATGGAAATGGTGGGAAAAAATGATGCTGTTGCTGTTAAAAAACGATTTATAATTTTGGCTGTTTTCGTATAGATTGTTGCTTTTAAATGCGCAGCCTGAATACACTTCGTCCGTTTAGCGAGCGTCGAGCCTCCTCGTCGCATACGCTCCTGTGGGGTCTCGTCTTTCTCGCATTCCCACAGGAGTCTACGTGTATTCAGTCTGCTGAGTACTTCTTCTCCCATTTTTTTACGTAAAAAAACAACAAATACTGAGAAAACAGCCGAAATTTTACATTGATTAACAAATATAGTCAACTCGAAGTGTTCTGCATAGTAGGTTGCAGAGCGTTTTTTATTGGATTATCTTCTGAGGAAAATGTTAAAATATAGATAATTCAAAATTTGGAGGTGTCTTTTTGTGATTAAAAGCATCGAACATAAAGTGAAGCTACATAATGGCGTACAAATTCCTCAGCTTGGATTAGGGGTTTACTTAGTAGAAGAAGGAAAAACAATAGTGGATACGGTAAAAACAGCTATTCAATTAGGCTATCGTTCCATTGATACGGCAGCTTTTTACGCCAACGAAGAAGGTGTAGGGCAAGCTATTAAAGAAAGCGCGATCGCAAGAGAAGAGCTGTTTATAACAACGAAGCTTTGGAATGACGACCATGGTTATGATGCAACCCTTAACGCGTTTGAAACGAGTTTAAAAAAGCTAGATTTAGAGTATATAGATTTATATTTAATACATTGGCCTGGAAAAGACAAGTATATTGAATCATGGAAAGCATTTGAAAGATTGTATGAAGAAGGACTTGTTAAGGCGATTGGCGTAAGTAATTTTCATGAACACCATTTAGAGCGATTAATGGCAAATGCAAATGAAAAGCCAACCGTCAATCAAGTAGAGCTGCATCCTAGATTAGCACAAGAAGAATTAAGACAATACTGTAAAGAGAAAGATATTAAGGTGGAAGCATGGTCTCCTCTTGCTAGAGGGCAGCTGCTAAACGAACCAACGATTAAATATATTGCCAATAAACATGGAAAATCACCTGCACAAATTATTTTAAGATGGCATTTGCAAAATGACATCATTGTCATCCCAAAATCAGTTTCTCCAACTAGATTAAAGGAAAATGCAGATATATTTGATTTTCAATTAAGTATGGATGAAATGAACCAGATAGATCAATTAAATATGAACGAAAGAACAGGAAAAAATCCTGATGAATTACTATTTTAGATACTAAAAAGATAAATCATAAAATCTAACCATGTTTTTTATTTAAAAAAGCATGGTTAGATTTTTTTTGCATACATTTTTAAAGTTATATGTCTTGAGATCGAAATAAAATAAAAGGAGTGAAATGATGATGGAAATTTTAGCGAGTTTCGGAATTTTACTTATTCGTCTTATGATAGGATTATCGTTTATAGGGCATGGTGCACAAAAATTATTTGGTTGGTTTGGCGGTTATGGCTTAGAAGGGACTGCAGATTTTTTTGAATCAATCGGAATAAAACCTGGAAAAATCATGGCGTTAGTTGCAGGCTTAGGCGAATTTATCGGCGGATTGTTGTTTTTATTCGGTTTATTAACACCGATTGGCTCCATCCTTATTAGTATTACAATGATTATGGCAATTATAAAAGTTCATGGATCCAATGGGTTTTGGGCTTCGTCAAATGGTTATGAGTTAAATTTATTATATTTAATTGTTGTAATAAGTATAGCATTTACAGGAGCGGGTATATTCAGTCTGGATACATTGTTTTAAAAACAATAATAGACGAAATAGAGTAGAAAGAGTACTTCTTAATTTTTATTATACTTTCAACACTTTTTTCTCTTTGGAAAATAATATCTTCAGTCATTAATGATCAGCCTGCACGATTCGTTTAAAAAATACATAGTGATAAATAAATGATGATTGGTATGTTGCAGCGATAAATGAGTTACACCTTATTCTAAAACGAAGGAGTGCTATATATGGGACTTTTATGGTCATTAATCATTGGAGGCATTATCGGTTGGATTGCTGGATTAATTGTAGGGAAAGATATTCCTGGTGGAGTAATTGGCAATATTATTGCTGGTTTTGTTGGAGCTTGGCTAGGATCACGGTTATTTGGAACTTGGGGGCCTTTTATCGCTGATTTTGCGATTATTCCAAGCATCATCGGTTCCATAATTGTTGTATTTGTAATAAGCTTCATCAGGAAAGGTATTAGGTAATCATAAAAAATGGGAGATGAAGTACTCAGCAGACTGAATACACGTAGACTTCTGTGGGAATACGAGAAAGACTCGGGCGCACAGGAGCGTATGCGACGAGGAGGCTTGACGCTCGCTAAACGGACGAAGTGTATTCAGGCTGCGAGTGTTTAAAAGCAACAATCTATATGAAAACAGGCTAAAAAATATAAGAAGAGGGACATTAATGCTTCGTCCCTCAGGATGTTGAAACTTTTAAATTGAGTATATATCAACTTCAGGAAAAATCGCTGGCTCATCTAAAAAGGGAGCGAAACATTCCACTTTTTCTTCTGTTATAGGATGTGTAAACTCAATTTTTACTGCGTGCAGCGCTTGTCTTGGAAAAATTGGTTTCCCCCCGTATAACATATCACCTGCAAGAGGATGGTTTATAGAACTTAAATGGACACGAATTTGATGTGTTCTTCCGGTATCAAGTGTACATGTCAGCAAAGATAAATTTTCTTTTTTTAAATGTTTAAGTACCTTATAATGTGTTATTGCCGTCTGGCCGTTTGGAGAGACTCTTCTTCTAGTCGCATGATGGCGATCGCGCCCAATCGGCTTATTAATCGTTCCGGATTTGACTGGCAAGAAGCCTTGTGCAATAGCAATATAAGTTCGTTTTATGTTTCTTTCTCTTAACATTTGATCGAGCATACTTCCTATTAATTCATGTTTGGCGAATAAAATGCAGCCTGAAGTATTTTTATCAAGGCGATGAATATGTTTAATTTGTCTTTCCTCCCCATTCATTAACACATGAAACGCTACTCCATTTAGCAAGGTAGAAGAGTCATCGGGAGTGTTTGGATGGGTATCAATATTGGCTGGTTTATTAACGATCAACAAATAGTCATCTTCATAAAGAACTGACAAATCCATATAAGTAGGTTGAATGGCCGCTTGTGTATTGGTAAATAATTTAATCTTTAGTAGATCATTTTTTTGCAGAGCATTTTTCCAGTCTGCATAGTAATCATTTACCATTACTTTTTTCTCCATTTTATATAAATGGATCTGTTTTTTTGAAGCGAAAAAAAACTCTCGAAAGATTTCTTCTATTGTCAGGCCACTCCATTTATGAGGAATATGAATAAAAAGCCATTCTCCTTTTCGTTCTGTTTTTAGCATGTTTTTCTCCTTTACATTAGATGAAAAATTAAAATTAGAATTATCCACATATCATGGTTTTAATTACCACGGAAAACAGTTTCTCTGTATGTTATCCTATTGATATTAATAAAAAACAAGCAACAATAAGTAGAGGGTGGTCTGTTTACATGAAGGTAGTTTATGCATCAACGCCTACCCAGGCAGAAAAAATTGACGAACTAATACAAACGTTTTATTCCGCGGTTTTTCCTTATTATTTCTCTGATGATGAAGTACAACATTTTTCAAGCTTAAAGGTTTTGCATCCAACACCGGAGCAAATGGATAGAATAGGTACATTAAAGACATCTTATCAAGTCATTACGAGCTTGCAAACAATCATTTCTATTTTGGAAGTTCCCCAAAATAAAAACAAATACAAACAAATTTTCGAAAAAAATGTAAATATATTAGAGGAATTTGAATTGTTTTTTCCTTTCCAATTGGAAAATTTTAAAGAAGAAGCATATTTAATTGGAAAAAACGTTGATATTTTTCCTGAATCCAATAATTCCCTATTAAATTAATGAAGTGGTTTCTAAAAAGAACAGAGCCCCGACAATATTTTTGTCAAAGCCCTGTTCTTTTATTTAGGCTGTTTTCTCAAAGTTTGTTGTTTTTTACGTAAAAAAATGGGAGAAGAAGTACTCAGCAGACTGAATTCACGTAGACTCCTGTGGGAATGCGAGAAAGACGAGACCCCACAGGAGCGAATGCGACGAGGAGGCTCGACGCTCGCTAAACGGACGAAGTTGTATTCTGGCTGCGAGTTTAAAAGCGCAATCTATACGAAATCTAGCCTTTATTTAAGGGTATTATCTTCAAACCATTGTTTAAATGCTTCTCCCTTTTGGTAGCCGACTATTCTGTTTGTTTCTTTTCCATCTTTAAATTGAATAATAGTTGGAGTGGATTCGATACGGTAATCATCCCAGCCTTGTTCATACTCCAGTAAATTATATTGCACAAGATCAATTCCTAAATCTTTTGCAACTGGGTTAACAATAGGAGTAGTTTTTTGACAGTATCCACATGTAGGACTATAAAAATAAACGGTTACATCTTTTTTTGCCTCTATATTATCCTTTAAGTCCTTCGGTTGGATAATATTTTGATAATTTGGATCATCTAGTTGATCAACGGTAGATGCATTTAAAGCACTTTTGCCGTAGGGATTGTCATCTGCTGCTTTTTCTTTTTTTAGATGAGATAAATAAGCGACACCTGCAAATAATAAAATAATGAATAGAAGAAAGAAAAGTACTTTTTTCATTCGTTATGATTCTCCTTCGTTTTTTTCCAAACAATTAAACTGCATATAAAAATAATCGTAAAACCTATTAGTGCTAGAAATGGAATGGTAATAAATCCAAACCAATTGATATATTCTCCTGTGCAAGGGATTCGTCCACATGCAGGAGCAGCATCGGATAAAAAACTAAATTTTTGGAGCGAGTAATGATACAAAGAGGTGCATGCTCCGATTGCTGCCAAAATCATGGAATAAAAAGTAATCCGATAATCTTTGCGAATAACAGCGAGTCCTAAAATAATCGCAAAAGGATACATAAGAATTCGTTGATACCAGCAAAGGGTACATGGTTCAAATTCTTGTATTTCGGAAAAATATAAACTCCCGAACATACTGATAACAGCTGCTATCCATGCAAGAAAAAGTAGATTCTCACGAGGATCTGTTTGCTTTTTTTTCTTATCCATTGTGTTCTCCTTCGTCTTTTCTCTTGGCTGTTTTCTAAAAGTTTGTTGTTTTTGAAATAAGATGAGAAACATTTTGGAAGTACTGAGCAGCCTGAATACACGTAGACTCCTGCGGGAAAAGTGAGCAATGTGAGACCCCACAGCGAGGTACGAGCGAGGAGGCCCACAAGTCACCCCGCGGAAAGTGAAGTGTATTCAGGCTGCGGGTTAAATAACAACAATCTAAACGAAAAGAGCCTTTCTCTTACAAAAAGTATAAAGAAATTTTTAGATGCTGTAAATAATATAGGTTGTTTGATGTGGAATGCTAAAAGAGTTACTATAAAAATGGAGGAAAAAGGGAATTGTAATGAAAATATTTAGAATAAGGGGAGTAAAAGGATATGTCCAAGTTAGATTTATCTAGATTTGAAAAAAAATTAATGATTCGCAACATGGAATATCGTGATATTGACAATATTTTAACGTTACAAGCTATCTGTTTTCCCGGAATGGACCCATGGAAAAAACAGCAGTTGGAAAGCCATATCCATTTATTCCAAGAAGGACAAATTGTAGCAGAATATGATGGGGAAGTAATCGGCTCCTGCTCTAGTTTAATTATCAATTTTGATGAATATGATGATAGGCATACATGGGATGATGTGACGGACAGTGGGTATATTACGAATCATAATCCTGACGGTTATAATTTGTATGGAATTGAAGTGATGGTTCATCCAAAGTTCAGAAGAATGAAAATTGGTCATCGTTTATATGAAGCCCGAAAAGAATTAGTTCGTAGATTAAATTTAAAAAGTATTATTATTGGAGGAAGAATTCCTAACTATTGTAAATATGAAAATAAAATGAGTGCAAAAGAATATGTACAGGAAGTATCTCACCATAAAATATATGATCCTGTCCTTTCTTTTCAGTTAATCAATGGTTTTACGCTAATGCGGATTAATCCAGATTATTTACCGGATGATGTGCAATCAAAAAAATATGCGACTTTGATGGAATGGAATAATGTTGATTATTTGCCAAAATCAAAACGTATCTTCAAAAGCAGTTATCCAGTTAGAATATGTGTCGTGCAATACATGATGAGACAAATCGAAAGCTTTGATGATTTTGCTAATCAAGTGGAGTATTACACAGATGTTGCGTCAGATGCGGAATCGGATTTTGTTGTGTTTCCCGAAATTTTTACAACACAGCTTATGTCATTTTTAGATGAAAAAATCCCGAGCAACGCGATTAGAAAGGTAACAGAATATACAGAGCAATATATTTCACAATTTACGAATTTGGCAATTAGGTACAATATAAATATTATCGGTGGTTCTCATTTTGTGAAAGAAGACGATGAGGAGATTTATAATATTTCGTATCTTTTTAGAAGGGATGGAACCATTGAAAAGCAATATAAATTGCATATCACACCGAATGAACAAAAATGGTGGGGGATTAGCCAAGGAGATCAAATAAAAGTATTTGATACAGATTGTGGAAAAATTGCTATTCTTATTTGTTATGATATTGAGTTTCCCGAACTGGCAAGAATTGCAACAGATATGGGTGCGAAAATTATTTTTACGCCGTTTTGTACAGAAGATCGGCAAGGTTATTTACGAGTGCGTTACTGTGCACAAGCACGAGCAGTAGAAAATCAAATCTATACCGTTATTGCAGGGACCGTTGGAAACCTTCCACAAACGGAAAATATGGATATACAATATGCTCAATCGGCGATCTTTTCACCTTCAGATTTTGAATTTGCACGAGATGGCATTGTAGGAGAAACGAATCCAAATATCGAAATGGTGATGATTGGCGATGTTGATTTAGAAATTTTAAGAAGGCAGCGTCAGGATGGAACTGTTAGGCAGCTAAAAGATAGGAGGACGGATATATATAAAGTCCAATATAAAAAATAGGCTGTTATCTAAAAGTTTGTTGTTTTTGAATAAAAAAAAACATGGCTGAAGCACTGAGCAGCCTGAATACACGTAGACTCCTGCGGGAAAAGCGAGAAAGACGAGACTTGTGCAGGAGCATAGCGACGAGGAGGCTCGGCAACTCGTCCGCGGAAAGCGAAGTGTATTCAGGCTGCGGGGGAAATAAATACGAAAAGAGCGACAAAATAACTAAATATCCAATTAAAAAAGGGTGCCCATAATAGGCCCCTTTTTTTGGTGGAATTCTGCTTTTTAATGTAAGGCTGTGTGAATAAATTCATCCATTGCTGATTCGTTGGCGTGTTCGATATAGCGCAATAATGAATACAAATGTTCTTCGATAACAGCGTAATCATGTTCGAAGTTATAGGCATGCAGGAAAAGCTCTATTTTTTTGGATAAAAAATTGTCATTTGTGCGTACCATCAATATTAGTAAATTGTCCCATTCGGAACGATGAGTATAGTACAGGGCGCGATCATAATCCACTTTATTCAATTTATTGCCTCCTTTATTTGAAGGAGATGATTATAGTATATGAAAGAAATATAAAACGTTGCACCCTAAAACTTGGCTATGTTGATACAAGTGGATTATCATCTTTTACCTGTATATTTCATATGTATAAGATTTTTTCTTTTTCACAAGATAAGGAAAAAAAGGTGTGTATAATGAAAAAATTAATGGTAATTCTAGGGTTATTTTCTTTCATAATTTTTATTCCAACTGTAGCTTATGCACAAGCAAGCATTATTAATACAGGAGAACCGTATTCGTTTGATGCATTTCAGAATGATGTTTGGCAATTAAAAAACAAATATAAATACAATATCCAAGTTCAAACAATCGGAACTTCAGAATATGGACGAAAACTTTATGCGATAAAGGTGGGCAATGGAAGAAAGAATGTGTTAATGACAGGGGCACATCATGGCAGAGAGTGGATTACTACATTAATGTTGATGAAAATGATTGAAAAGTATGCGAGTGCTTCCACTCCAAATGAACAGTTAAAGGAAGTATCGGTTTGGTTTGTGCCAATGCTAAATCCTGATGGTGTAACGATTCAACAAGGTGATTTATATAAATTTCCTTTTTTTGCAAAAAAGAAAATAAAAAGCATGAATCATCAATCCTCCGATTTTTCCCGTTGGAAAAGTAATGCAATGGGGATTGATTTAAACAGGCAATACCCGAGTGGATGGAATGAATTGAAGGAAACAAGCAACACTCCATCTTATAAAAACTACAAAGGTACTCAACCGTTAGAATCAAAAGAGGTGAAGGCACTTGTTCAGTTTACTGAGGAAATTAAGCCAACGATTGCTGTTTCTTATCATTCTTCAGGACAAGAGATTTTTTGGCAATATAAAAATGGGGGAAATAGGATAAGAGATAAGCAAATAGCTGAAAAAGTTGCAGAGGCAACAGGCTATAAGCTTGGTATGCCAAAAAAAGAGGCAATTGGCGGAGGGTATACAGACTGGTTTATTGACACGCATCATTTGCCAGCATTAACAATCGAAATTTGCCCTCTTATTGAAGACGCTAATCCTCCTTTGTCCACTTTTGCGGAAGAATGGGAAAGGAATAAAATGGTTGTGGGAATATTAGTAAATGAAGCAAAAAAAGTGAATCAAGCACATAAAAACGAAACAAACACAAATAATAGGAAAAAAGCAGGTGGGAGGTAATTATGAAAAATCGCAGTTTTCCTATATTAGTTGCAACTATTTTATTAATGGCAATTATGTTTCCATCCCATAATATTGCCGTAGAAAAGTTAGATTACGAAAAGTATGGAAATATTGCTATTGCAGTGGTGAAAGCAGATTATCCACAAGTAAATGTAACAGATTATGAATACTTAGGAAGAAAACAAATATCCGCAATGGAAGTCCAAGATTCCTTTAAGTTTCAAGTAAAAGAAAATGGTCAAGAAAAAGTAGTAATTGTGACGATTAACCATAATATTAAAAAAGATAAGTTCTTATCTTTAATAGTGGAAGAACAAGATAATTAGAAATAATAAAGGGCACGTTTATCATTCAAGTTCCTGTCGATATGGACAGGAACTTGAATGACTAGGAACGAGCCTTTTTTATCGTCTACCAGGAAATTATAAACGAAATGGGATTGTGGATAACTCGGCGGTTGTGTCCGCATCTAGCTCCAGCGCCTAGCTCTTGTGAAAAATAACCCCATGCCTCTAAAAGTAAAAAGCACTTTTTGAGTCATGTGAACATTTTTCTTCAGAGCTGTTCAAGGCGCTTGCGCTTTTGTTCTTAAGCTACCCTGAAAAGAAGTTCCGCAGCGTGAATACACTACGCTTCTTGCTTAGCGACCGCCGAGCCGCTTCGTCGCTACGCTCCTGCAGGGTCTCGTCTGTCTCGCTTTCCCGCAGGAGTCTTCGTGTATTCACGCTGCTCAGTGCGTCAACCATGTTTATTATTTTATTCTAAAAACAACAAACTTTTATTTAGTAAACATCTCTCTTTGTAAAGGCTAGAAAAGACACAAGTAAGCCAGCAGCTCCCCAAATAGATAAAACTGTTAAAGAAAAAGGAAGTGACATTCCGTCAATGGGCGGTATATTTCCTTGTAAATAATCGGTTAAACGCAAGTTCACCATAAATAAGTATTTAGCTGATTCCCATGAAGAAGCAATGGCGCTAATGATGGTGCCAGCTATTAAAAATGCAAGCATAACCCCCATTCCTGCAGCGGTACCTCTTATAAGGACAGATAACATAAACGATAATGTACCAACAATTAAGGAGACAAACCATGCAAGTCCAAATGCCATTAAAATATACTGCCATTGAGGAATAAGATGGACGCCTTCCGTGTTTAATTCTCCTGCGTGTACTGTAAAGCCTGTTAATACAGGTACGGTCCAGCCTGCATAACCAAAAAATAATCCGGAAATAATGTAAGAAAACAATCCAAATAGAAATAAAATCAACGAGACAGATAAAACAAGCGTCATATATTTGCTTAATAAAATTTTCCACCGTTTAACAGGCCTTGTCAGCAACAGCTTGATTGTTCCGATGCTTCTTTCTGATGAAACAAGATCGGATGCAACAATCATCACCATAAGCGGGAGAAGCAATTGCATGGAATTATCAAGAAATATACGTAAAAAAGTAGGTGCACCAGGATATTGTGGGTTAATATTATGATCTAAATAATATTGTGATTGACTGATGCGGACTTTTATTTGATTTCTCCATTCGTCAGAAATTCCACTTGATCCGATTCGATTTTGCATATCGATAATCGTCTGCTGCAAAGTAGTACGCCAATCTGTATCACCCATTCGTTTTTTTACATTTTCTATTTCTCGGAACTGAGCATATGTAAACATAGAAATCATCACGACGATAATAAGCGTAATCACCATTAATCTTTTGCTTTTCACCAATTTTAGCATTTCATTATAAATTAGTTTACTCAATCGATTCACCTCCTGTTAACTCTAAGAAAAGATTCTCTAACGAAGGAATTTGCCTGTTCATTTCTTTTATGTCTACACCTGCTTCAAAGAGCAGTTTGCTCCAACTGCTGACCTCCTCTTCTATGTAAGGGGTTATGACGTTTTCTCCATTTACTTTAACAGCAGGGATTACTTCTTTAAGGACTTTTAAGCCGAGATCTAATGGAGTAAAACGCCAAATAAGTTTTTCTTGTTCTGCCAATAAAGTATGCACATACTCTGTATGAATGATCTTTCCATTTAAAATAATCGATACACGATCACATAAGAGCTGAATTTCACTTAATAGATGACTGGACACTAATACACTTAATCCTTCTTCTTTTGCCAAATAACGAATAAATTGTCTCATTTCTCTTATGCCAGATGGATCTAATCCGTTAGTAGGTTCGTCTAAAATCAATACCTTTGGTCTGCTTAGAAGTGCTTGTCCAATTCCTAGTCTCTGCCGCATACCTAAAGAGTAAGTTTTCACTTTATCATGAATGCGTTCTTGTAAACCGATTAATTCGACAATTTCTTTTATTCTGGCATCATCCACATTTGCTAACATGCGGGCAAAAAACTTTAAGTTTTCCCAGCCTGTTAAATAAGGGTAAAGCTCTGGATTTTCAACGATGCATCCTAAGCGCTCCATTGCTTTTGAAAAATGGCTTTTCACATTATATCCACAAATATGAATCGTGCCGGAGCTCGGTTTAATAAGGCCAACTAACATGCGAATCGTAGTCGTTTTCCCAGCTCCATTAGGTCCAAGAAAACCAAATACTTCTCCGCTTTTTAATTCAAAGCTTATATTTTTGATAATTTCTTTTTTGCCAATCTTTTTTATTAAATGTTGAACCGATAAAGTAATTTCGCTCATTTCTCCTCTACCTCCCATGTAATCAAGGATGCCACCCTTTCTGCCATTAATTGATATCCTTTCGTATTTGGGTGAAAATGGTCCGAATATAAAATGGATTGAACGTTCTGCTGAAAAATATCGTATGTAGGAACAAAGATAACGGCGGAATAAGAAGCACAGATTTCTGCTGTTTCAGTATTCCAGTCCCGCACAACTTTAGAAGTAGTATCATGATTGTCTAAATCACTAAAAGGATTATAAAGGCCTACTATATAAATAGGAGCTTCTTTATTTACAGAACGAAGTGTCGTAAGCGTAGTCTGCAAATTATTTATATATGTTTTCCTAAATGATGCAATAGAGTCTTCATTCGTATTGTTTAACGTTTGGCCTCCTTGAAATAAATCATTCCCGCCAATAGTAAGGAATAAGATATTTGCATTACTTGCTTGTCGTTGGATTTCTTTTTGCTTTACCTGGTCTGCGAGTTGTGTGGAAGTAAGTCCTTTTATGCCGTAATTAGAAAGGGTAATTGTTTCTTTTGTTTTTGCTTGAAGCTGTTCTTTTAAATAGCCAATATACCCTTTTCCTGCATCATCACCAGTTCCTCGTGTTAATGAATCACCAAGGGCAAGCAGCTGTACTCCATTTTTTTCTTTGTTATCAATCGTTGATTTTGCAGGAACAGGCTCTTTATTTGTGCTTCCAGTAAAATAGTCTATTACAGTCCATCCTAATCCAAACATCCAAGTAAAACAAAAAAGGATAGAACATAACAGTGTGATAATTGTCCAGTTTTTTTTCAATGTACACCCTCCTGACAAAAGAATCATTTACTATTAAAAATAGAATTAAACCTAACCTAGAAGAAAAAAGAAATTTTTTTAAGAGATGATTTAATATAGATAGTAAACCTTTTTATAAATATAAACAAAAAAGATGTCCTATTAAGACATCATTTCAGCACTTAATTTTTATAATAGATAAGAAAGAAAGATAAGATTTTTCAACTTAGATAGCTGTCTAGCTCCGGCGCCTGCGCTTTTCTTTTTTGTTAATGAATATCTTTTTTCTTAAACCTTCCACCACGAACTTCTGCTATATTGGCAACAGCAAGGAATGCAGTTGGGTCTAATTCTTCAATTATTGTTTTCATTTTTGCTTCTTCCAATCTATTGATGACACAAAAAATGACTTTTTTATGATCACCGGTGTAAGCTCCTTCTCCTTTCAAGTAGGTTACCCCTCGGCCAAGTCTTGCTAAAATGGTTTCCCCAATCACTTCAGCACGCTCGCTAATAATCCAAATCGACTTTGACTCATCTAGTCCGGCAATTACAATATCAATTACTTTAAAAGCAATAAAATAGGCAATAAGAGAATACATGGCGCGGTTCCATGAAAAAACAAAACCAGCGGAAATAAAAATAAACACATTAAAAAACATAATAATTTCTCCGACAGAGAAGGGACATTTTTTACTAAACAGCAGGGCAAGAATCTCTGTCCCATCTAATGAGCCGCCAAAACGAAGCACAACACCTACACCTATACCAAGAATAATGCCGCCAAAAACGGTGGCAAGAAGTAAATCATTTGTGAAAACAGGAAAATCATGAAGCAATATGGTCGTAGCGGAAAGAACAGAAATACCTAATAAAGTAGAAAATGCAAAAGTTTTTCCAATTTGTTTATAACCGATGTAAAAAAAAGGAATGTTTAAAAGGAAGATAAAATAGCCTAATTTTAAATCTAAAAGGTGGGATAAAATAATCGAAATGCCGACAATGCCTCCATCTAAAATTTGATTAGGAACAAGAAATTCTTCAATACCTATGCCCATTAACATACTGCCGATAATAATAAAAAAAATACGTCTTGCTAGAACTTTTTTCGGTAACACTTTATGCTGGGGCTGCTGCAAAGGAAAACTCGAATCAAAACTTGTTGATTCCATCTAAATACCTCCTGTTTATTATGAATATTTTGAACTTTTAAACTATTGTAAAACATCATGAATGAGGAGATGATAAAATAAAGCTTAATAAAGGGTAGTAAATTGAAGGCTTTGAAGAAGGAAGCCTGAAAGTATAATACTTAATGGAGAAACACTAATTACATTTTATCATAAGTGGAAGATGACTACCTAGAAATACGTTCTGAAAAAAGTTCAAGAATGCTATTTTTATAAAACGAATCGGAGTTATACCAATGCTATTTGTAAAATGTTTTTTTAAAGGACAAAATCAAGGGAAAAAGCGAAAAAATGTCCTTGAGCCGGCTTATCAAGGACAAAACCAAGGAAAAAAGCGAAAAAATGTCTTTGAGCCAGCTTATCAAGGACAAAACCAAGGAAAAAAGCGAAAAAATGTCCTTGAGCCGGCTTATCAAGGACAAAACCAAAGAAAAAAGCGAAAAAATGTCCTTGAGCCGGCTTATCAAGGACAAAACCAAGGAAAAAAGCGAAAAAATGTCCTTGAGCCAGCTTATCAAGGATAAAACTAAGCGGAAAAGCAAAGAAATGTCTTTGAGACTACTTATGAAAGACAGATAAAGGAAAATTGCCAGGAAAATGAGACTATATTCGACGTGGGCTTGTTCATGTTATCGACATGATTGTTTACTAGCATCTAGAATTAAAACCAACCCTTTTTCTTAAACCAAAGATACATCGATAATCCAATGATTCCCATTAATCCAAGTGAATAGTAATAACCATATTTCCAATTTAATTCGGGCATATTTTCAAAGTTCATCCCAAAAATCCCAGCAATGAGGGTTAAAGGGGCAAATATAGAAGTTATAATGGTAAGAACTTTCATCACATTATTTGTTTGGTGTGAATTTAACGAAAGATAATTATCTCTTATGTCAGCAGTTACCTCTCTATTAGACATCACATTTTCCGATAGTTTTAAAAGGTGGTCGTAAATGTCAGAAAAATATTCTTTTCTTTCTTTAATGCCGTTCAAACGGTGAGAGTTTAACATACGGTAAAGTAAATCACGCATTGGATGAACTGTATGCATTAGATTCAATAACATATTTCTTGTATCAAACAATTCGTTCATTAAATGGCTCATTGCCTTATTCTGTGTGTTATCTTCAATTTCATCTAATTTATCTTCAATTTTGTAAATAATCGGGAAGTAATTATCTACGATTTCGTCTAAAATTTGATAAAATACATAGAAGGTATCTGATTTCTCTATGTTTTTTTGAGAAAGTAATCTATCCCATACTCGAGAAACTTCCTTTGTTGGCATAAGGTGGAAAGTTACAATGAAATTTTCTCCTACAAAAAAATTTAACTCTTCTTTCAAGATTTCTTTTTCTTCTTCTCTAACGATATGTGTAACATAAAAAGTATGGTCATCGTAATAATCTAATTTTGGTCTTTGAAGTTTATGTATACAATCTTCAATAGCAAGAGGATGAAATTGAAAAGTATCCGCTAAATGTTTGATCTCTTCATCAGTAGGTTCATTAAAATCAACCCAAAACCATTCATAAGAATGACGATGCAAGTCTTCTATAGGAATGTCTGTTAAGATTTTTTTTTCATTTGTAATCAGCATTATATTGATCATAGAAAACTCCTTTTTCATACAAAACTCACATGGAGGCTCGTTCCCAATGTCATCAAGTTAAATTTCAAAAAAACAGGAAAATAAGCAACTAAATAGGAAGTAAGGGTTTCCGTTCTGTTCTCCGAGGCTTACCGCTCGCTTTCCACGGGGCGAGCGCCGAGCCTCCTCGTCGCTTTGCTCCTGTGGGGTCTCGTCTTTCTCGCTAATCCCGTAGGAGTCGAGCGGACGCCTCTCCAAACAAATTGGGTACTTCTTTTACATAAAGGGTATCTAATTCCATGATATTTCACAGTTTGAAATTTATGGAATCTTAAGTTAATGACATTGGCTCCGATCCCTTTTCCATACTTCAATAACCGCTTCTTTATGACTAATTTACCGTGATTAGTTATTATTATGCAAGGTGAGGGGGAATTTGTAAATATTTTAACTCTCAGCACCTCGAAGCGTCTCGCTTGACTATTTTTTGGATTGAAATTATCATTCTAGTGTAAGTTACCAAAAGTAAGTATTATCAGGAGGGAAAAAAATGACTGCAAATTTATCGAATGCTAGCTTTTTAGATGTTCTTACAGAGCGTAGAGCAGTAAAAGTTTATGATGAATCATACACATTATCAAAAGAAGAGGTTGAAGAACTTCTAACGCTTGCAGGAAGAGCACCTTCCGCATGGAATTTACAACAGTGGCATTTTGTTGTATTTCAAGGAGAAGAAGCACAACAACGTTTGCTGCCTATTGCTTATAATCAAGCACAAATAACACAATCATCTGCTGTTATTGCTATTTTAGGTGATTTAGAAGCAAATAAAAATGCAGAAGAAATTTTTGCAAATGACGTAGAAAAAGCAAGGATGACTCCTGAAATTGCAGAAACAATAAAAGGGCAAATTAATGGCGCCTACCAAAATGATCAATATAAAAAAGAAGCAGCAATCAGCAATGCGTCATTGGCAGCTATGCAATTAATGCTTGCAGCAAAAGGAAAAGGATTGGACACTTGTGCTATTGGTGGATATAATCGGGATGCTTTTATTAAAGAGTTTCAGATTTCTGAAAGATATTTGCCAGTAATGCTGATTACAGTAGGAAAAGCAGCAGCACCAGGACGCGAAACAGATCGTCTTTCATTAGATAAAACAACAACTTGGATATAAAAATAGAGGAAGCACACGATATTGCGCTGTAACCGAAGGAAGTTAGCTTCAAAATGATATGATTTCTTTTAAAAAACAAGCAAACCGGAAATCTCACCCGATTTGCTTGTTTTTTAATGCACTCATTTCGAAATCTGTTGGACTTAATACTGATGAAATGCTCAGTTTTACATTATATTTGCTATAATAAAAATATATAGAAGCTGCGAGATTAATGGTTTTTAGAATTAGTGAGGATGAATAAGATGAAAATACTTGTTATAGAAGATAATGAAAGTGTCTGTTCCATGTTGGAAATGTTTTTTCTCAAGGAACATTATGAGGGGAAGTTTATCCATAATGGAAAAGAAGCTTTAGATTTTTTTATGGAGAACCAGCAATGGGATATAGTGATCGTAGATTGGATGCTTCCAGGCATGGAAGGGGTAATGATTTGCAGAAAAATAAGAGAAGTAAGCTCTGTTCCAATTATTATGTTAACAGCCAAAGACAGTGAATCTGATCAAGTTCTAGGACTTGAAATGGGTGCAGATGATTACGTAACAAAGCCATTTAGTCCGTTAACATTAATGGCTAGAATAAAAGCGGTAACCCGTCGATACAATAAAGATGTCCAAACGAAATCAGACCAAAACTCTTTAACAAGCGAGTATTTTAAAATTAGCAAAGAAACAAGAGAAGTGCGTTATAACGGCCATCTTCTTTCCAACTTAACTCCAAAAGAATTTGATCTGCTATATTTTTTAATTAGTAATCCTAGACAAGTTTTTACAAGAGAGCAATTGCTTGATCGAGTGTGGGGATATCAATTTTATGGGGATGAAAGAACAGTAGATGTTCATATTAAAAGATTACGCAATAAAATTGGAACAAAAGAGCAGCCGTTTATTCACACTGTTTGGGGTGTAGGGTATAAGTTTGATGAGACGAAAGATAATGAAGAATAAAACATAAAGGTGTCTCTCTAACCGATCCGATAGACTTTCGGAATTCATTGGTTTAGAAAGACACCTTATTTATTTGATGAAAAAATAAAGGTTAGGAGACGATTTCAGCCTTTGATGCAGCAGAAACAGTTGAATTTTGCAGCGCTAGTTCTTTTGATTTATTATGTTCTAAATTTAAAGCTGGGATTTTTGTCACTTCGACATAATGAATATGATGTTCTTCCATTTCGATAATTTTAAATGAATAAGAATCAAAAGTTAGCGTATCTCCTTCCGCAACTTCAAAGTTAGAGGTTAAAATCCATCCTCCTAGCGTATCAATGCTTTCATCGTTTATTTCAATATTTAATAATTTGTTTACTTGGGTAATTAAAACTTTTGCGTCAATAATATAATGATCTTCTTTGACTTGTTGGATACTTGGGATTTCATCACTGTCAAATTCATCGCGAATTTCGCCGACAATTTCTTCTATAATATCTTCAACCGTTACAAGTCCTGAAGTTCCGCCATACTCATCCATTAATATAGCCATATGAATTCTTTCCTTTTGCATTTTAACAAGTAGATCTTGAATAGGAAATGTCTCAATAACTCGAATGACAGGCCTTATATACGGCTCAAGTTTTTGAGAAGTTAAATCCTTTGTACGAAGTAATTCTACCATAATTTCTTTGACATTAATCATGCCGATAATATGGTCTTTATCTCCATCGGTAATGGGATATCTTGTGAATTTTTCTTCATGAATAATTTCTAATAAGTCTTCCAACGTGCTTGTTTGTTCCAAGGAGATAATTTCCGTACGTGGAACCATTATTTCTTTGGCAATCCGGTTGTCAAATTCAAAGATTTTATTTACATACTTAAACTCTGATTGATTAATTTCACCGCTTTTGTAACTCTCAGAAAAGATGATTCGAAGTTCTTCTTCAGAATGAGCCAGTTCATGTTCTGAAACAGGTTTTAATCCAAATATGCCTGCAATAACTCTTGCTGAACCATTTAGCAGCCAAATAAACGGATAGAGTATTTTATAGAAGCCAATTAAAGGCCGAGCGGTTAAAAGTGCAATCGTTTCTGCTTTTTGAATAGCCAATGTTTTTGGCGCTAGTTCGCCGACAACCACATGTAAGAAAGTGATAATCGCAAACGCTAAAGAGAATGATAGGATTTTAATAGCTGTTTCTGGTACATAAACCAATTCAAGAAAGGGTCTAATGATATGCTGAATCGTTTCTTCACCAATCCAGCCAATACCAAGTGCTGTAATAGTAATACCTAATTGACAAGCAGATAAGTATTCATCTAAATTACTAATGACTCTTTTAGCAGCAACCGCACTTTTACTTCCTTCCTCTATAAGCTGATCAATTTTCGAGCTGCGAACTCTAATAATTGCAAACTCTGAAGCTACAAAAAAAGCAGTGCAAGCAATCAAAATGGCTATTAAAACCAAGTTAAATATGTCCAATAAGTTTCCTTATCCCGTTAATACGAGTAAGGAGTCACCTCCTGATAAATACATCTATTAAGTTTTTTCATTCAGTTAAACATGATGCAGTTTAGCTAGGTACATGAGTAAAAATTCATGTTCCTTTTTCTCAACAAAACTGATTAATAATAGACAAATTATACTTTATTTACACACAGGTGGTTGCTATTTTTGAGTTTAGTATAATAATTAATCGTTTTATTGAAAGATAATAAGTTTATTCTTTCATTTATTACATACGCAACCCCATTGAACCACCTCGAACTTTCATAATGATTACCAATAATTATACGTTAAGCCAAACTATGCCGTCAAACCTTGGATTTTTGCAATTTTCAGTAATTATTTAAGGTTTTTTGCAGCTTAACTCGTATCTATTCTCTTTATTACCTTTTCTTTTTCATATTGTATGTTAAAAGCATCTAAATATGAAGAAGTAAGGTTAATTTTAGAGCCTTTTTTAAAAGATAAGAAACGTATTAGAGGTTATTCTAACAATTTATCCAATTGAAAACGAATATTTAACTTTGGCTAGCCTGAAAATAGTTAAAATGGGTTTTCCGAAGCTTATCGCTCGCTTTCCGCGGGGCGAGCGCCGAGCCTCCTCGTCACTTTGCTCCTGCGGGGTCTCGCCTGTCTCGCTAATCCCGCAGGAGTCGAGCGAACGCTTCTCCAAACCAACATCATTCTTAGCTCTAACTCCTTCTATCTTCACGCTGAATGAACACTACTTATTTTAATAGGAAAGATTTTTTATTTCCTTCCACTCTTTCCGCAGCATACTATACAAAATCAAATCATGAAAATGATCATAAAGAAATTCACCGTCTCGAAGAATTCCTTCTTTTTTAAAAATCAATCGTTCAGGAATGGCGATGCTTTTTGTATTTTTTAAACCACAACGTATCTCTATTCGATTTAATTTCAAATAATAAAAAGCATAATTTAAAACAGCGATAACTGTTTTTAGCATGATTCCTTTTCCTTGTGAGGCCTCTTCTAAAAAATAGCCGATGCTTGCTTGGCGGTTTATCCAATCAACTTGTTGAAGGGAAATCATACCTACTAATTTTTTATTAAAAAAAATCCCTGCTTCGAATCCATTATTGTCAAAAAATTTCTTATGCCATTGGGGGATAATGGAATGATATTGGTATGGATCAATGATTTGATCCACCCATGGAAGCCACTCTTTTAAGAACATTCTATTCTCATCTACAAGTTGAAATGCAGCAGAGGCATCTTGTATTTCAAGTAAACGAAGGTTAATGTTGTTATCTACATTTAAATGAAACATAATAAACGTCCTTTCTCTAGACGGATAATTACTAGGGGAAAAATAAGAAGCTGCGTTTTGATGTAGTTTATGCGAAATGTTTAAATCTGGATTATGGAGAATAAGAAAAAAGGAGGCTTAATGAGATGTATTTAAGGAAAATGCTTTTTCTTTCCAATGGAAAGGTTTTTAATCATTATTTTTTGATTAGTCATTTAAAAGTTCGGAAAATTGTCAAATATTCACCAGATTTTCAATTGTTGTCCTTTTCTGTTCATGATATAACTATATTAATAAATAAAGATAATCATTCTCATTTAAAGGGGGAAGGGAAAATGCAGATCGGAGAAAAAATAAAAATTAAAAGTTTGTCACAAGTGAATTCACTTGTAAAAAGAAGATTGCTTGATTTCGGCATCACGGAAGGTACGATTGTATCTATTCAAAATATTATGCCGTTTAGTGGTCCTTATATACTAGAGTATGAAGGTTCTAAAGTTGGGATTAGAAGAAAGGAAGTACAAAATATAGAAGTGGAGATCATATAAATGGAGGTAGCATTATTAGGAAATCCAAATACGGGGAAAACCTCATTATTTAATCATTTAACCGGATCGTATGAATATGTTGGCAACTGGAGTGGCGTTACCATTGAGAAAAAGGTTGGACTATTTAAGAATAAAAAAGCAAATTTAGTCGATTTGCCGGGAATTTATTCCTTAAACCCATTATCTGCAGATGAAGCAGTTGTGACAGAATACTTTCTGCAAGGGCATGCCGAAAAAATTGTCAATATTATTGATGCTTCCCAATTAAGCCGAAACCTCCATTTAACACTTCAACTCATTGATTACGGAAAACCGATGATTATTGGGTTAAATATGCTTGATGTTGCAAAAGATTATGGCAAAAAAATTAAAGCCGAAGAGTTAGCGAAGATAATAGGCTTTCCTACTATTCCTATTAGTGCAAGAAATGGTCATGGTTGTACGGATCTTGCAGATGCAGCGACACAACAAAATAAAAATGATTCTCTGATGAGAGTAGAATATGGCGATTCGATTGAAGAAGGCATTAGTGTAATGGAATCATTAATAGAAAATAAAACGACTATTTCTGTTAGATGGCTAACATTACAGCTTTTAGAAGGGAATTCTACAGTCTATCAAAATGTATGTTCTTTAATAGGGGAAGAGCAGGTTCAACAGTTTTTAAATGAGTTGGAATCAGAGGTAAAAGGTTCAGGAAAAAGCTTAGAGCAAATAGTATTTGAGGCTAGAAAAGCGGTAGTAGATCAAATACTTCAACAAGTGGAAGTGATTGAAGAGCATAATCGTACTACATTTACTAGTAAGGTGGATCGGATTGTCACCAATAAATACTTAGGAATGCCTATTTTTATTCTGCTGATGTATTGTATGTTTATGCTGACATTTGATTGGCTTGGCGTACCACTTTCTGATCTAGTAGATGGTTTTATCTCTGGATTTTTGGCAGATACGATCTCCAATCTTTTAACTTCATTACATGCTTCTGTTTTTATTAAGGCCTTGGTAATAGAAGGGGTTATTGCTGGAGTAGGAGGCGTATTAGTCTTTGTACCACAAATTTTTATTCTATTCTTTTGTTTATCGTTTTTAGAGGATTCCGGTTATATGTCAAGAGTCGCCTTAGTTATGGATAAGATTATGGAACGAGCAGGTTTAAACGGCAAAGCATTTATCCCAATGATTATCGGTTTTGGCTGCAACGTACCTGGAATAATGGCCGCAAGAACAATTGAAACTAAAAAAGAACGGTTATTAACAATATTATTATTGCCATTTATGTCTTGTTCTGCTCGCTTTCCAGTTTATGCATTATTTATTGGCGCTTTTTTTGCTAAACACGGTGCGTTAATTGTTTTATCGATTTATGTACTAAGTATTGTGTTGGTTCTTATACTAGCAAAAATACTTTCCGCAACCGTTTTAAAAGGGGAAAATTCCTTATTTTTTATTGAACTTCCTCCATATAGAATGCCTAGTGTAAAAATTTTATGGAAAAGTACATGGGATAAAGGAAAAGGATTTTTGAAAAAAGCAGGAACGTTTATTTTTGCTGGATCGGTCGTTATTTGGACTCTATCCTATCTTGGTCCTACTGGTGTTAATGTAGATATGAATGAGAGTTATTTAGCTGTCATTGGTAAAGTTTTAGCCCCAATTCTTATGCCAATAGGCTTTGGAACTTGGCAGGCAGGAGCATCCTTGCTTACAGGATTTTTGGCAAAAGAAGCGGTTGTCTCGGCTATGAATATTATTTATGCTGTTCCAGATACAGAATCTTTGCAGCATTTAATGAGCACGGTATTTACACCTTTAGCTTCTTATAGTTTTATGGTATTTATTTTACTTTATATTCCTTGTTTAGCAACATTGGCAACTATATATAAAGAAACCGGTTCTAAAAAATGGTCTGCTTTTTCAGTAGGTTATTCCTTATTAATTGCCTATGTCATATCTTTGTTAATTTATCAAGGTGGAAAATTATTAGGACTATCTTAATGGGGAGATGTAAGTATGTTTATTAATATACTAATTGGTGCATTAATCTTTCTGTTCGCAGGTTTTTCCCTTTACCGGTTTATAAAAAAATCTAAAGAAGGAAAATGTGCAAGCTGCTCTATTAGTAAATCTTGTGGGACAAAAAGCTGCTGCAGTAATTTAACGGAAACAAGTAAATAACAGCAAAAAAGGCTGAGAAGAAAGGAAGAAGTATCCCTTTTCTTAGCCTTTTTTGTTATAATAGCAGAAAAAATTGAAATTTCTAATGGAGAAGCTTATAATATGTATAATGGTGTAAAATTACACATAACTAATAAGGGAATGAATGCATTTTGACTAGAGAAGAGATCATTTTTAATGTTTCGGAAAAAATGAGGTTGATTCGTACAGAAGCAGGCTACACTCAAGATAAAATGGCCGAGGTAATTGGGTTATCAAAGAAAACGCTTGTGCAAATTGAAAAAGGAAGATTGTATGCTGGATGGTCAACCGTTGTAGCAGTATGTGCCCTTTTTAGAGAAACAGAAACAGTCCGTTTCTTATTTGGTAATGAACCTTTAGAAGTATTAGAAACAGTTGCTCGTGATGGCATGGATTATCGAAAAGAAAAAACCCTTGGCGGAAAAGTATGGTGGCGTGAAGTAGAAAGAATAAATGGTTTTATTCTTCAACAAAACATAATCAGTCAACATTATAGAATTATAGACGAAGATCATTTTCGTATTTTCAGCAGCTTTGATGAACAAGAATCAAAAGAAAGGTTTCGAGAATTAACAAAAGACTTAGCGAGGTAACGTTCTTTAATAAATGCTGTTTTCTCAAAGTTTGTTGTTTTTTACATAATACATTTGGAAAAGCGTTTCTTAGCAGCCTGCATACACGTAGACTCCTGTGGGAATGCGAGAAAGACGAGACCCCACAGGAGCGTATGCGACGAGGAGGCTCGGCGCTCGCCCACGGAAAGCGAAGTGTATGCAGGATGCGCGTTTAAAAGCAACAATCTATAAGAAAACAGCCTTAATAATACTGCATTTATACATAGAAAGTTCATTTGAACAGATAGTTTGTCAGAATATTTACAATTGACTTTATTATTCTAATATGGTAATCTTCAGTTAGATTGGAAAATTAATCAAAAAAGAATGGAGGGTTTACGATGAATACAGTAATGATAATGAATGGGATTATAACTGAATATTCATGTAGCCTATCCATACCATTCACTGATAGCATAGTTAGGTATGTATTGGCTGCATATAAAATGTAGCATATGCACCTATTAGAAAGGGGATAGATCGCATGGTTGCGGTCTGTCCCCTTTTTATTTTGCTGCAATAATTTTCTGTGGGTTAAACAGGGGTCATTCCCTTTTTAATAAAAGGCTGTGTTAAAGCTAATTGTTGATTTTGATACTTTGTTGATTTGGAGCGGAAGGAGTGAGACTCCTGCGGGAAAAGCGAGTCAAAAGGAGACACCACAGGCGTACAGCGACGGAACTGAAAAAGTGTTTTATTAGATAAATTATAGGTGAAACACTTAAATTTATTAGGGTAAAAATGGTATAGAGAGTTTGAAAACGATCATCATGTTGGTTAGGAGAGGCGTCCGCACGACTCCTGCGGGATTAGCGAGACAGGCGAGACCCTGCAGGAGCATAGCGACGAAGCGGCTCGGCGCTCGCCCCGCGGAAAGCGTGTGGTAAGCCTCGGAAAACCGAACGAAAACCTCTGCGTTGCTTGGATTGTCACTACCTATATTTTATAGCATTCACTTTTTTAGTGACCTCCGCACAGCGCCGAGGAGGCTCCCGAACCGCCCGCGGAAAGCGAACTTCTTGAGCGGAAATCAACAGGCAAGTTTAACAGAGCCTAATAAAAAATTCTGGAGAAGGAAGATGAAGATGAAGATGATTGTAAGCAATAAACAAAACGGAATGAAATTAAAGGATTTAGAAAGTGGCTAGTTTAAAAGAATAGTTCGATAAAGAAAGGACAGATGAAATGTTTTCGATATTATTTAAGTTAAAGTGGTTTTTTAAAGAGCATTGGAAAAGATATACGATTGCGATTGTTTTGCTTATCCTTATCGGTTTTGTTGAGATCATTCCACCGCAGCTAATAGGCAGGTTTATTGATGAAATTGCGCTTGGAACGCTGACAGCACAAAAGTCGGTTTATTATATCCTAGTTGTTGCAGGTATTACATTGGGTACCTATTTGATTACTTATATTTGGATGTATAAACTTTTTGGCGGTGCATTTCTTTTAGAAAGAAAACTACGAAGTAATTTTATGGGTCATTTATTAAAAATGACACCGACTTTTTTCGAAAAAAATCGCACAGGAGATTTAATGGCAAGAGCAACGAATGATTTAAAGGCAATCTCCACTACCGCAGGATTCGGAATACTTACTTTAATTGATTCCAGTATTTTTATGGTTACCATTTTAGCTACGATGTGTGTATTAGTTAGTTGGAAGCTAACGCTAGCAGCGATTTTGCCGCTGCCGATAATGGCTTTCATCATGCAAGTATACGGTGATCGTATTCATAAGCGGTTTACAGAAGCGCAAGATGCTTTTGGCGAATTAAATGATCGTGTTTTGCAGTCTGTTTCAGGGGTGCGTGTAATCCGAGCATTTGTTTTGGAGAAAGCGGATGAACAGCAGTTTCACGAGTTAACAGAAGAGGTTTATGATAAAAATATTGCTGTTGCAAAAATTGATTCCTTATTTGAACCTACTATACGAATTCTAGTCGGATTAAGTTATTTAATTGGGTTGGGCTACGGTGCTTATTTAGTTTTTCAGCAGGAGATTTCGATTGGCCAGCTTGTCACGTTTAATGTGTATTTAGGAATGATTGTTTGGCCGATGTTTGCTGTTGGTGAGCTGATGAATATTATGCAAAGAGGCAATGCTTCTTTAGATAGAGTACAAGAAACGTTAAATTACAAAGCGGATGTCACCGATCCAATCTCTCCAAAAGACGTTCATACACCAAAAAATATTGTATTTAATTCCGTTGCGTTTCAATATCCCTCTTCTAAAATAAACAATTTAAAGAATATTCATTTTACAATTAAACAAGGAGAAACAATTGGGGTAGTTGGGAAAACGGGAAGTGGAAAAACGACATTAATCAAGCAATTGCTTAGAGAGTATCCAACAGGAGAAGGAGAACTTAGCATTAATGGGGTAGAAATCGACAAGCAGCGGCTAGAGAAGGTGCGCAGCTGGATCGGTTATGTTCCTCAGGATCACGTATTGTTTTCCAAAACGGTAAAAGAAAATATTATGTTTGGACATGAAAATTCAACAGATGAACAGCTGGAGGAAGCAATTAAACTGGCTTCATTTCAACAAGACCTTGATATGCTTCCAGAAGGGCTCGATACGCTTGTAGGAGAAAAAGGAGTAGCACTTTCAGGGGGACAAAAACAGCGAATCTCTATTGCAAGGGCACTGATAAGAAAGCCAGAAATATTGATGTTAGATGATTCTTTATCTGCAGTCGATGCAAAAACAGAACAACGTATTATTCAAAATATAAAAACAGAGCGACAAGGAAAAACAACGATTATTACAACCCACCGATTAACGGCCATTCAACATGCTGATCAAATTATTGTGTTAGAAGATGGACAAATAGTAGAGCATGGAACACATGAGCAGTTAATGAAAAATAACGGATGGTATAAAGAACAGTATTTCATTCAGCAAACAAAAGCAAAATCTGAACAACAGCAGGAGGTGCAAACTTGAGTACAGGAAAACGACTTTTAAAGTATGCATTTGCATTCAAAAGTATTATTTTTGCAGCACTAATGATGTTAACGATTGCCGTTGCTGCAGATTTGGCCGGACCATTTATTGCGAAAAAAGTAATTGATGAGCATATCATGGGAATTGAGGCAAATTGGTATGAAACAACATCTTCGAGTCAAGCAGTTCCCTATAATGGGAGATGGTATAAAAAAGAAAGTTATTTTTCAAATAAAGAACAGAAAATGAATCCTGCAAGAATATTGCAAGTTGGCAGACAATTTGTTTTTGTAGAAGGTTCTATTTCTTTTGATGGAGAAAGAACCTTTCAAAACGGTGAACTAACGATAAGCAAGGACGGGAATGCTGCTAAATATAAAGGAGAACGGTTGTCAAGAACAGAGGTATTTGCCTTTTATAAGCCGGAAATCCCCTTTATTATCAAGAAGCTGCTATTCTATTTTGCTTTAGTAATTATTGCAGCAGTCTTTCAATTTGGGCAACATTTCTTTCTGAAAAAATCATCCAATCGTATTATTCAAAAAATGCGGAAAGATGTATTTGCACAAATTCAGCGACTTCCCGTAAAATATTTTGATAATCTCCCAGCCGGAAAGGTAGTGGCAAGGGTAACGAATGACACGGAAGCAATTAGAGAATTATATGTAACGGTCCTTTCTAATTTTTTTTCAAGCGGTATTTATATCATAGGGATATATGTAGCCTTGTTCATTTTAAATGCTAAGCTTGCAGCGATTTGTTTATTTTTAATTCCTGTACTATTTATATGGATGATAGGATATAGGAAATTTGCTGCCCGATATAATCATGTTATTAGGGCGCGAAATAGTGATATCAATGGAATGGTCAATGAATCGATTCAAGGTATGAATATTATTCAAGCATTCGGAAAAGAGAAACAAACACAAGAAGAGTTTGAGATATTAAATGAAGAACATTTTCGTTATCAAAATAAGCTGTTACATTTAAATAGCTTAACTTCTCATAACCTTGTCAATGTGTTAAGAAATATTATCTTTGTTGTATTTATTTGGTATGTAGCTGGGCAATCATTGTCTATTGCAACAGCGATCTCATTAGGTGTTCTATATGCATTTGTCGACTATATTAACCGTATGTTTCATCCGATAGTCGGAATTGTTAACCAGTTAGCAAATTTAGAGCAGGCACTTGTTGCAGCTGAGCGAGTATTTGAACTGTTGGATGAAGACGGAATAGATGTTGAAACGGCTACAATGGAACGTTATAAAGGAAATGTCGTGTTTGAACATGTGAACTTCGCCTATAAAGACAAGGAGTATGTATTAAAAGACATTACGTTTGAAGCGAAACATGGAGAAACGATTGCACTAGTAGGACATACAGGTTCAGGAAAAAGTTCGATTATGAATGTATTATTCCGTTTTTATGATATTCAATCAGGGAAAATAATGATTGATGGAAAAAACATTAAAGATATGTCCAGACAGGATTTACGAAAGCATATGGGCATTGTGTTGCAAGACCCATTTCTCTTTAAAGGGACGATAGCCACCAATGTGACCCTTCATGATCCATCAATAACAAAAGAAAAGATGGAAAATGCGTTAAAAGACGTAGGAGCAGACCGTGTTCTGAAACATCTAGAACAAGGCTATGATGAACCTGTTATTGAAAAAGGAAGTACATTATCAAGCGGTCAAAGACAGCTCATATCTTTTGCAAGAGCATTAGCCTCTGATCCCGCGATTTTAATTTTGGATGAAGCAACGAGCAGCATTGATACAGAAACAGAACAAATTATCCAAAAAGCGATGGAAGTCCTTAAAAAAGGAAGAACAACATTTATCATTGCCCACCGATTATCAACGATTCGAAATGCAGATCAAATAATCGTCTTAGACCATGGAGAAATTGTAGAAAAAGGAAATCATGAGGAATTGATGAAGAAAAAAGGAAGATACTATCAGATGTACCAGCTTCAGCAAGGGTCGTCATTAGTCGGATAAAAAATAATTAATTAAGCAAAGTTGACCAAGTAAGCCCCCAAAAAATTTTGGGGGCTTTAGCCAATTATATGAAATTGTTTAATTAAGCTTGTGTTCCGCCAAGTTGGCTCTCAGCCATTTGTACAAGACGTTTTGTAATTTCTCCACCAACTGATCCGTTAGCGCGAGAAGTTGTTTCTGCACCTAAACTTACACCAAATTCGGTTGCAATTTCGTATTTCATTTGGTCCAAAGCTTGAGATACTCCTGGTACTAAAAGTTGATTTGAGGAATTGCTTTTACTTGTTGTCATAATGTTTTATCTCCTCATAAAATATTGTTTTGGTTGGGTTAGCTGGAATTACACCAGCAAATAAGAATATCTTACTGCCGCTTGGCATCACCCAATAATATGCTGCTTGTACTAATAGTATGGGTGGAATGTTTATTTCTATTCCTTTTTATTAATAGGGAATTCATTCCTAATAAGTAAGTATCTTTCCTTCTTATAAGGGGAATAGATTCTTATGTTTTAAAAAAAATAAGGTAAGGAAATGAAAGAAGCAGAGGTGGATTATGGCGACTATTTGCCCAGTTTGCAACGGATGGAAACAATTAGTTCAATCTTGTCCAAATTGTCATCAAACAGTGGAGGACAAAGGAAGAATTATGGACTACTATGATGACTATAGTGCTTATATGCCAATCGATCAAATGAAACTGGAAGATGGGTTTAGTGATTTAGCGGAACATCTTTGTCCACATTTAGTATTTTGCAAAGAGTGTGGATATGAAGGGATAGAATTTGTACGTGAATAATAGAAAAAGACATCACTGCTTATTTGTTTACTAAATAGGCAGCGATGTCAGATACTTATTAACGAATTCTGCTTTCTGTTTCTTTATTAAAGAAATGGGCTTTATTCATATCAAATGCTAATTGTATTTTAGCTCCAGCAAATACATCTGCTCTTGAGTCTAGACGTGCGACAAATTCTTTGCCAGCAAGGGTTGAATAGACTAAACTTTCTGCACCAGTTAATTCAAATACATCCACTTTTGCATTAAAGACTGTATTTTCTGAACTTGATATAAACAACAATTCATCATGAATATCTTCTGGTCTAATGCCAAAGATCACTTCTTTGCCAATATAGCCTTGCTTTCTTAATATTTTTAATTTTCCTTCAGGAATAGCGAAAGAAGTTTCTCCAATCAACAGGTTATCCCCTACTATTTTTCCATCAAAGAAGTTCATCGCGGGGGATCCAATAAACCCACCTACAAAAACGTTTTCTGGTTTTTCGTATACATCTTTTGGGGATCCTACTTGCTGAATGATTCCATCTTTCATTACAACAAGTCTAGAAGCCATTGTCATTGCTTCTGTTTGGTCATGTGTTACATATATCGTTGTAGTTTGCAGTCTTTGATGAAGCTTTGATATTTCCGCTCGCATTTGAACACGTAATTTTGCATCTAAGTTAGATAATGGTTCATCCATTAAAAACACTTTGGCGTCGCGGACAATTGCACGACCTAATGCAACCCTTTGGCGCTGTCCTCCAGATAGCGCTTTTGGTTTTCTTTTTAAATACTCTTCCAGTCCTAGAATTTTAGCAGCATTTCGAACTCTTTCATCAATTTCTGCTTTAGGAAACTTGCGAAGCTTTAAGCCAAATGCCATATTATCATATACTGTCATATGAGGGTATAGGGCATAGTTTTGGAAAACCATTGCAATATCGCGGTCCTTTGGCGCAACATCATTAACGCGCACGTCATCAATATAAAAATCACCTTTTGAAATATCTTCTAAACCCGCAATCATTCTTAGTGTAGTCGATTTTCCGCACCCAGAAGGACCGACAAAAACAATAAATTCTTTATCTTGAATGTGTAAATTAAAATCTTCAACCGCTGTTACTTTTTCATCATAAATTTTATATATGTTCTCTAATTTTAATTCTGCCATTTTTTTGTTCCTCCTTTTCTTTATATATATAATGTATCATTTTTGAATACGCTTTCATATTGGCAGAATGCATAAAAGAAGCAATTATTTATTCAGCAAAATGACTAAAACGCTTACATTTTATAAAACTTTCATAGTACTCGTCCCTCGTGATCACCTTCTAGCCTTATGAAAGACAAAACCAAAGAAAAAGCACTAAGTTTTGTCCTTGAGACGGCTTATGAAAGACAAAACCAATGAAAAGCACTAAGTTTTGTCCTTGAGACAGCTTATGAAAGACAAAACCAAAGAAAAAGCACTAAGTTTTGTCTTTGAGACAGCTTATGAAAGACAAAACCAAAGAAAAGCACTAAGTTTTGTCCTTGAGACGGCTTATGAAAGACAAAACCAAAGAAAAAGCACTAAGTTTTGTCCTTGAGACTACTTATGAAGGACAAAACCAAAGAAAAAGCACTAAGTTTTGTCTTTGAGACGGCTTATGAAGGACAAAACCAAAGAAAAAGCACTAAGCTTTGTCCTTGAGACGGCCTATGAAGGACAAAACCAAAGAAAAAGCACTAAGTTTTGTCTTTGAGACGGCTTATGAAGGACAAAACCAAAGAAAAAGCACTAAGCTTTGTCCTTGAGACGGCCTATGAAGGACAAAACCAAAGAAAAAGCACTAAGTTTTGTCTTTGAGACGGCTTATGAAGGACAAAACCAAAGAAAAAGCACTAAGCTTTGTTCTTAAGAGTGCTTTTAAAATACGAACTTTTTTATATTTGTAAAGATTCTTTTCTTATTATATTTCCTTTGATGAAATAGGTAAAAATAATTTAACTCCACGTTTATTAAATGGTAAAAAGCGAAAGTCACAAAATAAATGACTAATATATGCCAGTAAACAAGTATAGTATACACCCTCGATTTTAATCGATTGTTCAAACTGAAAAGCTATAAATCCGTAAAAAATAATGCCAAGGATAGAGTGAGTGTAAGTTCTATGTGAAATAAAGGAAGATATGATGATATAAACGCCTAAAAGCATCAGCCATTTTTCATCTAAAGAAATCCCTCCTAATAAAACACCGATTCCAGTTACTGTTAACATATGTCTTTGCTTTAGTCGATAAGAAATAAAAATAATCATCCCGCCTAAGCCAATGCCATATATCATCTCATTTACAGAACCTTTATAAAAGCTGTACATAATCATCATTAAACCAATGACTTGTGCTATAGTCTGAAATACTTTGTGTGATAGCGTAATTTTATTGCTTAGCTTTCCATCAATATCCATATCAGGCATTAAGCCAGAAATTCCTCCAAATCCGACTAATAAAAGTGTGTCTGTAGGATTTGCCTGAACATAATTTGCAACGATAAAGCCAGTTGCCGCTCCCACTACTGCATGTGATGTTCCTTTCAAGCTTTGTTCACCTTTTTCTGATTATGTATTAAACCATTGGTCTTTAAATGCTTTGAAGCAGTGAAAATAGACGACCAAGGCGCTTGCGCTTTTCTCATTATAGGCGAAACTAGTAAAATAGCAACCCTTTTTTATGTAAACAGAGCTTATTTTCAAGGTAGACACCCATGCTAATAAAATTCGCACCATGGTGCATGGAAAGAAGCAGTCTCCACATTTATAGCGCAGAGCAGCGTGAATACACGAAGACTCCTGCGGGAAAGCGAGACAGACGAGACCCTGCAGGAGCGTAGCGACGAAGCGGCTCGGCGCTCGCTAAGCAAGAAGCGTAGTGTATTCACGCTGCGGAACTTCTTTTCAGGGTAGCCTAGTTAATTATAATGTTGCATTATTGCTTGTGCCCAGGATGAAATAATAAACAGGCAAGATAAATCGTAAATAAACTGTTAAAATCTTTTAAGTGAAAGCCAGTTTTTTCGGTAAATCGATCTAAACGATATTGCAGCGTATTTCGATGGATAAAAAGCTGCTTTGCTGTATTGGTGCTATGACCATTATTTTCTATAAATGTTTGTATGGTATGTAGTATTTCTTTATCTTCTTTAAAAATAGAAAAGCAATGATAAAAAAGCTCTAATTCATTTTCTAATAATCTATGGATAAATAGTGTAGGGAGAATTTTTTCAAACGATAAAACATTTTGGGACGGAATAATCTCTAAACCTTTTGAAAATAACTCTCTTTCTTGGGTGAAAATTACTGGTAATGTTGTATTTAATTTTACTTCTTTTCCGATAAAAAAAGTAATAGTTGCATAAAAATCTGATTGTATCGCTTTGGAAAAAGAAGCGAATGCCTCTTCTTGTAGATTGTGTTGATTTTTCTCCACTATCACCCCTTCATGATGATTTTTCCAAATCAATAAATTATTTTTGCCAATAAAGTCTGTAAATGCGTCGTTCATTAGTTTTTTTTCCCATTCTTTCCCTTGAATATGAAACTGAATCAAACGAATGGATGTTGCTTCTATATCGGAAGGAATTTTACCTTGCAAAAAAAGAAATTGTTTCCATACTAATTCTTCTTTGTGATTTTTTTCCTCTAGTATAAAATAATCAAATAAGTTTTTAAGTAAATCAAGCTGTGAATCATTGATTTCCTTTTTAGGGATCCCAAACCATTCTTTCTGAGCAGAAAGTATAAACCAATGATATGTTTCTAGTTGCGATGATGAAGGGGGAGATGTTTGTTCAATTGCATGTTGGAAGTAAGAGAGTAATTTATGTTTCATAATGCCTCCTATAGCCATTAAAGAAAGCGATTAATTTTTTGTTTTAATTTTATAATAGAAAAAGGGTGCCGGCAATAAATAAAAGAGAATCAGAAGTTAGTACTATTCTCTCTGATTCTCTCCATAGACAAAACTTAAACAGTGTGTGGAGGGTCTTCTTCGGGGAGATCCCTTGCTTCCTCGATATTAGTAGTATCGGCTCGATGAACAACATAACCGCCGCCCATCCCTTCATTAATCATACGGTCAATATCTAGATAGGCAGCTTCTTTCCCTTCGTATAGCAAATCTTTTTTCTTCATTAATATCCCTCCTCTGATTAGGATGGATAGATTCAACGGCAAATATTCTCTCTATTTTGTTCAGTCTTTAATCATTGTATGGGAAAGCTGATAAAAAAGATTAATCAGCTGCCTGCAGCGTTTTGTTTCAATTTCTTCTTCATCAAACAGCATTGGTTTGCTGTTGATTTCAAATATATAATAATTTCCATCTTTATCTACACAGGCATCTATCGAAAATTCTCCAAAAAACCCAAAGTGCTCCGATAAAACAGGTCCGCAATTTTCCACTAATAAGTGAATAAAGTCATCATGTTCTGCAGTTTGAACGAGATCATAGGAAAGCAGTTGACCGCCATTTGGTATATGAGTAGTAATTTCTTGGGAAACAGACTGTCTTATTCCTACACCTGTTAACGTATACTTATCATGATTATAGGTGATGAGAATGCGGAAATCATAGCGATGATCATGAAATAGAGCGGCATCAATCGTTTGTTGAGCAATAAAAATCGTGTTTTTTTGTGATTGCTCGAAACTTTGCCAAAATGAATCGAAGGATGGAAAAGTGGATGTCGTAAACGAACTGTTGCATATGATGGAAGAATCTTCATTAAAATAAATATTAAAAATATTTTTTCCTTTATATCCTTGTACTGCTTTAATATATATATTTTTATGTTTAAGTAGGAAGGTGCCTAATTCCTTTTTTTGTGTGATTAAGATTGTTTCTGGTAAGAATTTTTTTAATACTTTATCCATTTTTAAAACTTGGTACAGATCAAACTTATTAATAAAGGAAGGGTTAAAATAGGGAATCGAATTATTGGAAAAAATAGCGATAGCACGATGAAAAGACGAATCTTTTTCTGTTTTTCGAAATGGAATTCTATTATATACGATATGTGGAAGCGGACTTTTTACATATATCCAGCGATTTTCATCATGGACGTATGCAAAGCCGCTTATACCGTTTTCTTCGACATCTTCGGGAGCAAAGACAACGATGATTCCACCTAAAGCTCGCAACTCTGTTTGCAGCCTAATAAATAGTGGACCATTGCCGACTAGTTTCTTCTTATTATTATAGGAAGTGAGAATTCCAACAATCGGCCCAGCGTTTTTTTCTGTTTCCACAATAGGAAACGGGTAATGATGATTTTCAACTGTTTTAATGGCAGCAAGCTTTATCTTATTGCTTCCGATTGTTCTATCTTCTTTGTTTACTATACTCCAACACCTTTTTTTGGAGTCATAATAAACATTCATCGGTACATATCCTCAGGTTTTTTTATACTTTTTTCCATCAGGAAAATGGCGTATTCTAAAGAAAGTCTTCTTGTTAATACATCATATTTTTTTAAGGAAGGGTCTTTAAAAATACTTCTCCCTGGTTTAGAGTTTGCTTCAAATAGCCATACTTTTCCTTTTCGGTCGATTCCAATATCAAAACCAATTTCTCCAATAATTCCTTCTAATTGTTTTTCCAACGCGGCGCTTATCTTTAAGGAAGCAGCGCTTAATTTATTTTGTAGTTCCTTTGTTTCAATATCTATTTCTTCTAATTCCTCTATACTTTTAATCATTCCGCCGTTATTAATATGGGTTGTAACGCTTCCTGATCCGGCAATTTTTGCGGAAATGGCAGTAACCTCCCATTGACCCAATCTATTTTTATTTGTATGAATACGAAAATCAATTGGCTTTTTATCAGATCGAATTAAATAAATTCCTTGTTGAATAATAAAATTGGTGATGTTTTTGTTGCGAAAAGTGTGATTGATCAATTTTTCAAGGGATTCAAATTTTTGCAGACGATTTTGTCCAGTGCTATCTTGAAAACGGACAAAATAATAATTTTCTTTTTTATCATAAATTACTTGATAAATGCCTTTACCTAAACTGCCATTTTTCGGTTTTATATAAACATGCCCAAAGCTGCTGAGCATTCTTTCTACAGTGGAAAACGAGGTGAACAGGTGCGTTTCAGGTAAATAATCAGCAATGCTGTTTTCTTGCAGCAAGCGTTCATAAATATCTAGCTTATTAAAAAATCCAGGATTATACCAAGGGATTAAATAGTCCTTTTGCAACCGGTTTTTCGCCATTTTTATCCGTGCTTGTTTTTCACTTTTACGATTTGGAATCCGATCATACACGATGTTTGGGAAAGGCACTTCTATTGTCTTCCAACCGCCATCGCTATAAAATAAACCATTAATGGTAGAATTATCCCAATTAATATGCTGTTCGCCAAATAAAAAGGCAATCACGCCAACTGTTTTTTGAACAGACAACAGCTTAGAGAAGATAAGTGTCCGATCACCAATGGGTCTTACTTTAATGGGAGAAAAACCAGAAGTGAAAATGCCGATTAACGGACCAATATAAAGGGTATCATGATCAAAAAAAAGATGAACAGCAGAAGATTCTACAGGAATGTGAAGTGCTTGTGCAAGGTCTTGACTAATGCTGATGATATTTTTAGATTGTTTTTTTACGATGCTATCCATTTTTATGGAGCCAAATGATATTTTTTGTAAAGGAAGTGCTATTTCACTTTCATTTGGGATAAAAATCGTGTTGCGTTCCTGTGAAATAATCTCAATCGGATACTGTTTTTGCATTCATTTTTCCTCCTTTTTCAGCAAGTATAGATGCTGCATAAAGTGTGGGAGCTTTATATAATTGTTCTTCTAAATGAGGATAAGCGTTTAAGATAACTTTCCTTCCTGGTTTAGAATTAACATCAAGAATCCATAATGAGCCATTTGCTGTTACACCGATATCCACTCCAAGTTCAAACAGAGAAGGAAATGATTTTTCTAAAACAGGAGGAATAGTGGAAAGGATATCATTCACCTCATTTTCTAAAAAGTTTTTCATACGAAAGGAAGTGTGTTTTAACCAATCACGAAAGGGGATAACATCAGCTCCAGCACTTAAGTTGGAAATGATTCGGTTAGGCTCCCCTAAACGAATTCCTTTTTCGACTATTTCCCATTTTCCAGAAGGTTTTTTTTGTAAGAGGGAACGAATGTCAAATGGCTGCTTGCTTTGATTATATAAAGGTAAATATGCTTGGCTTAAATAAGCGTTTTTCGCTAATAAACCGTTTAACCAGGCAATAAATTTTTCGGAATCAGAAAAGCTATGTTCTACCTGTTTGTTTTTTTTGTCTGTTTTTACAAAAATTTCTTTGTTTCTCTTTTGGATAAAATAAATGCCATTACCTTGTGAACCGTTAATTGGTTTGATGATGACAGGTTGAGCAGTAGATAATTCAGCAAGTAATTGTTCAGCATTGCGCAGCGTTTTTGTTCTCGGAATGTATGCTTTTAATCTTGATTCTTTTAAAACATCATAAAGGGTTAATTTATTCGGCAACCCATTGCCAATAAACTTAATATCTTCTCTGTTTTTTAACCAGGAGACGATATTTTTGCATTGATGAGAATGGCTGCTCTCATGATAGAAACAACGGTCATAAAGAATGGTAGGAATAGGGAATTCTCCTGTAACCCAAGTGTTGTTTTCATGGTTATACATACGACCCTTTACCTTTTCTGTAAAAGGATCAAAAGTGGATGGAACAAAATGAAAAATTTGAAAGGCAGATGGATCACAATAATTAGCAATTCCATTTATATAACTAGATTCACTGTCAAGGGAAAGCGTCATAATACCGAAACGATTCATTTTATCTATCTCCTTTGTCATTAAAAGATTAGAACATTTTTTTCGGGAAGAACAAGGCGGTTCCGCTTTTCTTTGTCTAGCTCCAGCACCTAGCCCCTGTGAAAGATAACCTCTTGTCTCTAAAAGTAAAAAACACTTTTTGAGCCAAGTGAACATTTTTCTTCAGGGCTGAACAATGCGCTTGCGCTTTTCTAATTTGGAAAAGAAAGTCTTATAAAATATTCTAATAGGGCTTTTGTAGAAGGTCTTACTTTAGTAGAAGGTTCGTCAAGACTTTTAGAAGGTTTGGAGTTTGCTTCAATAATCCATAACGCTCCATTTGTATCGACTCCTATGTCAATTCCCATTTCTCCTAAATAACCATCCGTATTTTCACTAATAATTTCTGCCACGTCTGCAGCTAATTTTTTTAATTCTATTAATAACGCTTGAGCGTGTTCTTTTCCGAACAATAGAGGTAAAACAGTTTTCGCCTGCAGAAGTTCTGCTCCTTGTGCTAAATTTGCGACAAATGCATCATTGTTTGCGGCACGTGCGACAATGGAAGTTGCTTTCCAATGATTATCATAATTTTTATGACAAAGCACACGGAAATCTAAGGAACGCCGCTGGAATGGCTGAAAATCTATCCCTTCTTGAATAAGATAGATTTTATCTTTCGTAAAACGTTGAATCCATTTCCAAAGTTCTTCCGTAGAAAAAAAGAAGTGTTTTTTGCCTTTCTGTTTTCCAGACGAGGCAGTAGCACAATACTTATTGTCTATTGTAGTTAGATGGATGATGTTGCGTCCTTGACTGCCATGTACTGGCTTAATATAAATGGAAGTGTAGCTTTTAACCATCATTTCTACTGCTTCTTTTGATAGTCTTTTTGTTTCTGGTAAATGCTTTTGAATACGAGCATCTTTTTCCAAAAGAAGATGTGTATCGTATTTAGAAAAAAACTGTGAGTTAAATAATGGGATTGCTTTTTCTCCTAATGATTTCTTCAAGTGTTGAAAATGGACACTGGCATCTAGTTTCCTGGAATGAAGACGATTATAAACAACAGTTGGATATGGTAAAGTAGTCTTTTCCCATTTATTGTGCTGATAAGAGTAGCCTGTTATAGAATCAGTATAAAAATCCTGTAATCCACAAACGTATATAAGGCCGCCAATATCTGAAATTTCATTTTTTAATTCTTCACAAAGCTGACGAAGAGAACGAAAATCGGGAGTAATATCATTGTTTTCTTTTATCTCGGTTAGAATAGCAACAATGGGACCTAAAAATATTGTTTCTGTCTGCCTGAAAAATTGGGCAAGAAAATATAAGTTTTGTTCAGGCAATTTAAGTTGTTCCATTACATCTTTACTAAAGAAAACCGTTTGCTTTTCATGCCGATGTTCTTGTACGACAACAGTTACAGTCGTTATTCCAATCTGAATAAACACCTTTTTATTTTCGTTAATTCCCCAGTAATGAAGCAAAGAAGGACTCATTGTAATAGTGAATCCTGAAAGAGAGGAATCCTCTTTAATGGAAAGCTGCAAAAAATGATTGGCCATGATAATTCCTCATTTTTAATAAAGACTATTTTCTCAAAGTTTGTTGTTATTTACGTAAAAAAAATGGGAGAAGAAGTACTCAGCAGACTGAATACACGTAGACTCCTGTGGGAATGCGAGAAAGACGAGACCCCACAGGAGCGAATGCGACGAGGAGGCTCGACGTTCGCTAAACGGACGAAGTGTATTCAGGCTGCGAATCTCAAAGCAACAATCTATACGAAAACAGCCTTAATAAATAATAGATGCAAATCTAGGCGAATGCTGATACGGTATCCTATGAAAAAAATGAAAAATGGTGATTACGATCCTACATACCAGAAAAATATGCAAATGAAAGTTTTCAACTGGGTTTACCATCAAGGTAATAAGCATAAATTTTCTGAAGTTAAATAGATGTCTAGCTCCAGCGCCTAGCCCCTGTGAAAGATAACCTCATGCCTCTAAAAGTAAAAAAACACTTTTCGAGTCATGAGAACATTTTTCTTCGGTGCTGAACAAGGCGCTTCCGCTTTTCTTATTAGCCTTCATTCTGGCAATATGACGGATAGTTTGTTATAGTGGAGGCAATTGCAAAAAAAGGAGTGGTTAAAATGACGATTAATTTACATGATTCTGCTTATTCACTTGAAAAGGCCATCCGTCAAAGTAATGAATATAATAATTTGAAGAAAATGTATGATGAAGTGAACGGAGATCCATCTGCTAAAGCAATGTTTGATAACTTCCGCAACATTCAACTGCAATTACAGCAAAAACAAATGACAGGTCAAGAAATTACACAAGAAGAAGTAGAACAAGCTCAAAAAACAGTAGCACTAGTACAACAACATGAAAAAATTGCAAAGCTGATGGAAGCAGAGCAACGTATGAGCATGATAATCGGTGAATTAAACCAGATTATTATGAAACCATTAGAAGAATTATATGGTCCAGCTCAATAAGAAAAGAGAGTGAATCCTTTAGGTGGTTCGCTCTTTTTGTTATGGAGAATGAGCGAGGCTTGAAGAAAATAAACGAAAGAAAAGGAGGAGTTTTGTCTAAGATAGTCGTGATAAAAAAGCGAAAAATTCCTTCGTAGTACAATAAAGTAACCCGCTCCTAAAAAGGAACGGGCAGTGTTTTAGCCATATTTATTAGAATTTACTTCCACCAAGTTGCTGTTCAGCCATTTGAACTAACCTTTTTGTAATTTCTCCCCCAACAGATCCGTTAGCGCGAGAAGTAGTTTCAGCTCCTAGGCTTACTCCAAACTCAGTTGCAATTTCATATTTCATTTGATCTAATGCTTGAGATACTCCTGGTACTACAAGTTGATTACTAGTTGCCATGATGAATGTTTCCTCCTTGAAGTGTGTTTTTGTGTTACATTTATTAGTTTAAAAAAATTGTCACATTTTATGCGTATATTTTTTTATAAAAATATTTCCAATTTAATCTCAAGGGTTTTTACCAAAAGGCTGTGTTAAAGCTAATTGTTGATTTTGATACTTAGTTGATTGGAGCGGAAAGCGGGCGATAAGCTTCGGAAATCTCCTTTTAACAGAGCTTATTTTCAGGGGAGACACCCATGCAACAAAATTTGCACCATGGTGCATGGAACGAACAGTCTCCACATTTATAGCGCAGAGCAGTGTGAATACACGAAGACTCCTGCGGGAAAGCGAGACAGACGAGACCCTGCAGGAGCGTAGCGACGAAGCGGCTCGGCGCTCGCCCGCGGAAAGCGTAGTGTATTCACGCTGCGGAACTTTTTTCAGGGTAGCCTACCGAAAAGGAAGTTGCCATTATTTATTAGCTAGGTTCTATTATGCTTGTTTTAGACATACATGATATATAAAGAAAATACAACCTAGAAACGGGGGATAAATATATGATTTATCGCTTATTAGCTTTAAATATTGATGGTACTCTCCTTCAATCAAATGGCCGTTTAAACAAATCAACAAAAGATGCAATTGAATATGTGCAGCAAAAAGGGATTTATGTGACATTAGTTACATCGAGAAGTTTCCCGTCTGCAAAAAAAGTCGCAAAAGCATTAAAACTAAATAATCATATTGTGACCCATCAAGGCGCACTTATTGCTACTAACTTAGAAAAACCGATTTATGTAAAAAGAATTGCAGATGATCTTGCTTATGAAATTGTTCGCTTCTTAGAAGGGTTTATGTGTCAAATTCGATTAGTGCATGAGAAATTTTCTCTAGCTAATAAGTCAAAGTTGAATCATAATATGTTAGCAAAAACGGTGCTGTCATCTGGAGACCCTGTCTTTTATTCTCATCAATTCGTTGATGTGCTTAGCGATGTTTTATTAGAAGAACCAGTTAGTCCCCCAAAAATTGAAGTGTATTTTGAAGATAAAAAAGACTGTACAGATGCAAAAGTGGTGTTGGAAAAAATGTTTGATGATATTAATATTGTCCAGATGAATGAATGGCGTTTGGAAATATTGCCGGCAGCCGTTTCTAAATTAAACGGTTTATTATACCTTGGAGAACAACTCGGTATAAAAAGCAGAGAAATGGTAGTCATTGGAGACAGCATGGATGATTTAGAAATGATTAAAGCGGCAGGTCTTGGCGTTGCAATGGGCAATGCATCAAATGAGTTAAAAAGGGCAGCAAATTGGGTAACAAGATCGAATAATCAACATGGTGTAGCCTATATGGTAAAAGAACATTTCCGCAAACAGCAGCCAATTGAATTTCTTCGTAAAATGAATATTATAAAGTAAGCAGATAGTTTGAAATCCTTAGTTTTGTAAAACTGAGGATTTTTTTTAAAACATAAAGTATAATGAAGATTTAATGACTCCAAAATAATAAAAGGTGAATATAAAATGAAGGTAATTTTAATAAGTGGTTTAACAGATGAGCGTTTAATTAGACCGTTAGAACATATAGGAAACTTATTTTTTGAAGATACAAAAGTGACTTTTAATAAAGAAGAAGAAGCTGAGATTCAAATCGAATTTATTGTAAGCTCTTCTGACTCCTTGTATACAATTAGTGGGCAAGCAATAAACCATAAAGGAACCAGCTCTTTTAAGAGTACAAAAAATACACAGCAGCTGACAGAGAAAGAACGTTTTAAGCAAGAAAAAAATGCAATCTCTCAAGTGTATTTAAAGGTGCTGCAAGAATATACAGGAATGGTGCAGAAATGGGGAATTCTAACTGGAATTCGCCCTACCAAATTATTGCATCGTCATATACAGAACGATGTTCCAATGGATGTGGCACATCAGTTATTAAAAGAAGAATATTTAATGTCCGATGAAAAAATAACGTTAATGCAAAAAATTATTGATCGTCAATTGGCGGTTATTCCAGATTTATACGACTTAAAAAAAGAAGTAAGCATTTATATCGGCATTCCTTTTTGCCCAACTAAATGTGCGTATTGTACATTTCCCGCTTATGCGATTAATGGTAGACAAGGTTCCGTTACCTCTTTTTTAGGGGGACTTCATTATGAAATGCAAAAAATAGGTGAATGGCTAAAAGAAAAAAATATCGCTATTACAACCGTTTATTATGGCGGAGGAACACCAACAAGTATAACAGCGGAAGAAATGGATATGTTGTATGAACAAATGCATGCATCTTTTCCACACGTAGAAAATATTCGCGAGATAACGGTTGAAGCAGGACGGCCGGATACAATTACCCCGGAAAAACTCGCTGTTTTAAACAAATATAAGATTGATCGCATAAGCATTAATCCACAGTCTTATACGCAAGAAACGCTAAAAGCAATTGGCAGACATCATACGGTAGAAGAGACGATCGATAAATATTATTTAGCGCGAGAGCATGGAATGAATAATATTAATATGGATTTAATTATCGGTCTGCCAGGAGAAGGGATTAAGGAGTTTCAGCACACATTAGACAAAACAGAAGAACTGATGCCAGAATCATTAACGGTTCATACGTTATCGTTTAAACGTGCTTCTGAAATGACACGAAATAAAGCAAAGTACAAAGTGGCAGAAAGAAGCGAAATCGAACAGATGATGAAAATGGCAGAAGATTGGACAGAACAATTCGACTATGTTCCGTATTATTTATATCGCCAAAAAAATATTTTAGGAAATTTAGAAAATGTCGGCTACTCAAAACGCAATCAAGAAAGTATTTACAATATTATGATGATGGAAGAATTGCAAACAGTCATCGGCATTGGCTGTGGAGCTTCCAGCAAATTTATTCACCCTGTAACAGGGAAAATCACACAGTTTTCCAATCCAAAAGATCCAAAAACATACAATGATAGCTTTAAAGAATATACAGACAGAAAAATTAACTTGTTAAATGAACATTTTTTTATGGAAGAAGTAAACTAAATTGTAGACAAAGTATAATTGATTATGATGACAGCCCTTGATATAGCAATTGAGTAAAGTTTGGTCAAAAATAGCCCACAAATCCTTATAATAAGGGATATAAAGGGAATCCATTTTGAAAAAAGATTGATCAAAATGGATTCCTTTCTTTTTATAGATATTCCATTTATTAAAAGGTTTTTATGATATTTCAATTAACGTTCATGATTTAAATATATTGACTTGACAATTGATGTAAGAAAATTACAGAGTATTGATCAATAGGTTTGCATCTTGGAAAATAACTAGATATGATTTAATTATCAAAAATATAAGAAAGGATGAAGCAAAATAGAAAACCAGCAACAATGGGACTATAGATAGAAAAAACTTGGAGGAGTGATCGGTAATGTCAAATATATTGTTTATTAATTTTCCAGCAGAAGGGCATGTGAACCCTACTCTCGGCATTGTAAAAGCATTTGCTGAACGAGGAGACAATGTACACTATATTACTACTGAAAAATTTAAGGAAAGACTTGAAGGTGTTGGAGCGAAAGTTCATCTTCATCCAGATCTACTTAGAAAAACCTCCATTAACGCTTCCACTCTTTCAGGGGTGCAAACATTTTTGAACATTCATATTCAAACTTCCTTAGACACACTAGAAATCACGAAACAATTATCAGAAAGCATTCAGTTTGATTTTATTTTTTATGATAGATTTGGAGCGGGTAAATTAGTGCGAGATTATTTAAATGTTCCGGGTATATCTTCATCTCCTTCATTTTTAGTGCCAAATGAATTTTTCAAAAAGCATCCTTTTCATCCAGATTCCGAAACTCCATTCCATCCTGATCAACATGCTGAAAAATTATTGGATCAAATCCAAAAAAGGTTCGGTGTTTCACCAGAGAACATGCTTCAATTCATGAATAATGATGGGGAATTAACGATTGTATACACAAGTAGATATTTTCAGCCTAACAACGAACTTTTCGGTGATAACTATATTTTTATAGGGCCAAGCTTTCCAAAGAGAATGGAAACGAATCAATTCCCTCTTGAAGAGTTAAAAGATAAAAAAGTACTTTATATTTCAATGGGAACGATTCTAGATCAAGTGGAAGAATTTTTTAACATTTGCATCGATGCCTTTTCGGATTTCCAAGGAAAGGTTGTCATAGCAGCTGGAGAAAGGGCTGATTTCTCTAAAATCAAAAAAGCACCTGACAACTTTATTATTTCTTCCTATGTCCCTCAATTAGAAGTGTTAAGTGAATCAGACGTTTTTATTACACATGGCGGAATGAATAGTGTCAATGAAGGCATCCATTATAATGTCCCTCTAGTTGTAATACCTCACGACAAAGATCAGCCAATGGTAGCTCAGCGATTAACAGAGCTTAGTGCTGGTTACAGACTATCAAAAGATAATATTCAGGTTCAGTCTTTGAAAGATGCAGTAAATGAAGTTCTATTAAAAAATGAATATAAAGAAGGAATCAAAAAAATTAATGATAGTTTCCATGATTGTGGAGGGGTAGAACTAGCACTCAAAGAAATTGATTCTTTTTTAGGAAGTAAAAGAAGTTAAATTTCATATCAAAAGTATTCATAAGGAAGACAAGAAGTGTTAAGGTTCCTCCCTAAAGGAAGTACTCTCACATTCGGAAAATCTGAAAGTAATACCGTTTTATTTGAGTAGAAAATTACTAGCGGATCATAAATATAGTCAAGAATCCTTTCATTTTATATGATTTCACTTAACTTACTTGAGCAATAAAGAAAATAACGATCTGTTTAATTGTGTGCCAGCTCATGTTATAATGAAAAACTTAGGATAATTACGACTTTTGCTCATAATTGAACGGATGCCAAGAGAAGCCTCCGCCTAGCGATAAAATATGGAGGTGTAAGAGAATGAATAAACGATGGACAATAGGTAAAATTAAAGAATTTGTTGAGAACAATTCGGAAAGTAAGTTGCTAACGACGGAATATCACGGTTTTTCTCAAAAGTTACTTTTTAAATGTGCATGTGGTAGCAGTTTTGAAAGAACATTTACGAAATTTAAAAATAATCACCAACGTAAATGTGACGTGTGCCAACCGCCAAAAGCGTCACGCTAAACGTATAGCGAATAAACGAAGTGCCGATTTCTAATTTAATAGAAGTTGGTGCTATTTTTATTTTATTCAGTAAATTTCTTTCATTAATCGTCTATTATTCTCCTATTTCTTCATTAATCTAATAATTATAACTCAAACTTCGCAGTTATAAATTCCTCTTCATGTATTGCTATAACTTGGTTTAGGGCAATTAAAAAAGGGTGATTGATTAGTCTTCTAGGGTGTTTTTTTGCAAACATTATTCCTTACAAATAGGGGCTTGCTTTCCGTTTCAGGATGCTCGCTTTCCGTGGGGCGTGCGATGAGCCTCCTCGGCGCTTGCGCCTGCGGGGTCTCATCTAACCCGCTAATCCCACAGGAGTCTCGCACCTTCCACTCCAATCAAGCCGTTTGATCAATTAGTTGCTGTCGCTGAACTGGTGAAAACACCCACCTTATAGAAATAGACTCAAGCGGCACATTTTGGTAGAACAACGTTGAATAATAACATGAAAAAAATCAACGCTACTATTGTTTAGCAATAATACCTTGTAATAAAATTCGAAAACAAGAACTTATTTTAAAACAAGTTGCTTGTAACGGAGGGTGCGAAGACTCCTGCGGGAAATGTGGGAAGGCTGAGACCCCGCAAGGCAAAGCCGAGGAGGCTCAGCTCCCACCCCGCGGAAAGCGAAGCAACCCGTAGTGGAAAGCAACCTCAACAATAAAAACCAAGCCTTACTTTTTATTGTTCTAAACCAAGTCCTATCAAGATTTGCAAACGAATTTGAAGGTGCGAAGTTTGAGTTAGAAATATAAATAATCATATTTCTATACTGCAACTCTAACATATAATAAGACTTATTGTGGATTTATTCCCATTTTTTATGATTAAATAATCTATCCGGCAATAAGGAAAACTGCGTGATGGGAGTAGAAAACATCTTTTTCGCAATAGTTTCCAAAACCTTGAAACCTTTTCTATGTTTTTTCGTAAAAAAAGAGTGAGGAGGAGAGCGGCATGACGTTGGAATTAAAAAATGTTTCGAAAAAATTTGGGTCTTTTCTTGCTGTTGACAACTTATCTCTTTCCATCCCTGAAAAAGAGATGTTTGGATTTTTAGGTGGAAACGGGGCAGGAAAGACGACTACCTTTCGTATGATTCTTGGGATTTTAGGAAACAGTGAAGGGGAAATTACATGGAACAATAAAAAGATTGATTATGAAACAAGTCCTTATATCGGATATCTTCCGGAAGAAAGAGGATTGTATCCAAAACTGAAAGTAAAAGATCAGCTTGTCTACTTAGCAAGGTTAAGAGGTATGGACAAGAAGAAAGCATTGCAAGAGCTGGAATATTGGCTTAACCGCTTTAAAGTTCCCGATTATTTGAATAAAAAGGTAGAGGAGCTTTCAAAAGGGAATCAGCAAAAGATTCAGTTTATTAGTGCTGTGTTGCATAAGCCGCAGTTGTTAATTCTCGATGAGCCTTTCAGCGGTCTTGATCCTGTAAATGTAGAGCAGTTAAAAAGTGCGGTTATCGATTTAAAAAATGCTGGGACCACGATCGTGTTTTCGAGTCACCGCATGGAGCATGTGGAAGAAATGTGTGAACATCTTTGTATTATGCATAAAGGAAAACCGGTAGTACATGGCTCCTTAAAAGAAGTAAAAAGAAGCTTTGGAAAAAAGAATGTAACGATACATGCTGATTTTGACCTTGCTTTTTTAGCTGACTATCCTGGCGTCGTTAAATTAAAACAAACAACAGAAGGTGTCTCTTTGCAAATAGAAGGAGAGGAAATTGCAGAGAAGATTTTGAAGGATATCGTTAATAAAGGATTTATTCGAAAGTTTGCACTAGAAGAGCCGTCGCTTAATGATATTTTTATTGAAAAGGTAGGTGCTTCTCTTGAATAACTTTTGGACGATTCTATTTCATACGTATGCAACAAAGCTGAAAACAAAGTCCTTTATTATTACAACTGCGATCACCCTTGTGCTTATTGTAGCATTATCGAATATGCAAACGATTATCAAAACCTTTGACGGAGAAGATAGCACAAAAGTTGCAGTCATTGATCAGACAAATGAATTATTTTCACAGGTTAAACAAGCATCAAAAGCATCAAACAGTGATATGGAGCTCGTAAAATATAAAAATAGTGTAGAGAACGGGAAAAAAGCAGTCGAAAATGAAAAATATGAAGGATTATTAGTAATCGATTATAATAAGGAAAAGCTTCCAACTGCTACTTATTATTCAATGAATATTGCTGATTCTTCGGTCTCAGATGATTTGATGACGAATATTCAAGCAGTGAAAGGAAATTTAGCAGCAGCACAATTGAATTTGACTAGTGAACAGCTTGCAAAATTAAATGAACCTGTGTCATTTGATCAAGTAGCACTTGAACAAGATGCAAAAACAGCAGAAGAATTAAATCAAGCACGTGGACTTGTTTATGTATTATTATTCCTTATTTATTTTGCGGTTATTATGTATGCTAATATGATTGCGATGGAAGTAGCAACAGAAAAATCTTCCCGTGTGATGGAAATTTTGATCTCTAGTGTTTCTCCTATTAAACATATGTTTGCCAAAATACTTGGAGTAGGTCTTTTAAGTTTAACCCAGCTAGTACTATTACTTTCTGTCGGCTATTATTTTATGACAAATAATAAAGCTTTAAACTCGATGGGCGGTTTTTTTGGTTTTAGTGATGTACCGGTTTCAACCATTATTTATGCAGCAGTCTTTTTTATTCTCGGCTACTTTTTATATGCTACATTGGCAGCGCTTCTTGGTTCGCTTGTCAGCAGAATAGAAGATGTGCAGCAAATGATTACACCGATGACCTTGTTAGTTGTTGCCGGTTTTATGATTGCGATGTTTGGATTAAATGCTCCTGATACGGCATTTGTAACGGTTACTTCTTATATTCCATTTTTTACACCAATGCTCATGTTTATGAGGGTTGGCATGTTAAACTTGCCAGTATGGGAACCAATTTTAGGCATGGTAATATTAATAGTTTCCATTATTATTCTTGCTGTATTTGGGGCAAGAGTGTACAAAGGCGGCGTCTTAATGTATGGAAAATCAAATTCCTATAAAGATATTAAAAAGGCACTTCAGCTTACAAAAAAAGAGTAATAAATCGGGCCACAAAAGCACTTTTCTCTATCGGGAAAGTGCTTTTTTTATGGAAAAGGGTCGGAACTCGGCCTATTTTTAACCGTATGGTTACAAATAGGGTGCTTAGTATTAGTAAGTAGGATGGTTTAGCTCCGCTCCGCCGTCTTCATTGTGAGGGAGACGGCAATTATTTATCTTGTATTCTATACAGGAGGGAAGGGGAGATTCATGTTAGTTTTCGTATGATAGGGGTAACTATGAATAGATATGATATATTATTCGTTTTTATTAATTCACATTTTCATTTGTTTTAGAATAAGTTCTTAGTCCTTCCATCCAGTACCCCTATAATAGTCAAATGACCACATTAAACCACCTTGTACTTTCATAACTATTGGCAAATGATAAGCTTAATATTAATAATATATTCTAACGGGTTGACCATTAGTTTTATTCCATATTTGCTTCACGCAGTTGGTCTTAAAATCAAAATAATTTATATGTGTTAAAATTTGGTCACTTTGTTTTCCATTAGTATCAGAGATGAAATAAAAACCTCTATTATCCTTACTCATTATAGGCTGTCTAATGTCTGTATAATTTTCCGTATCTTCCATTAGTATTTTTGTCTTCTTATCATCTAAATTAAAGGAAACGATTTTTGATGGTTGATTATCTTTAAGTCCATCCTTATAATTTATTAAAAGTACTTTTCCGTTCTCAGATAGCGTAGCACTTCTAACGATTTTTTTTAACACCAACACTTCTTTTTTATATTCTCCTTTATTGGTGTATAAAGAAAAATGGAAGTGAGGTGGAGTGAAAGAAGAATTATTTTTATTAGCTTTATCTATATTTTCAAACTCCTCTTTTATTGATTTGGTTACAACTAACAACTCTTTTGTTTTAGAATTATAATCAAATGCAATTACAGAAGACTCATTATCTTTAGGATTTATAATTTTATATTGAGCATTCTTAATATCATATACGGCAATTTTAAAATTTCGATCATCTTTATTAACTAAAGCTCTCATATAAATAACCTGTTCTGAAGGGTTTAGTACGAGTAAATCTACATAACTCAAATCCTTAGTTAGCTGCTTTATTTTATTATTATTATTTTCTTTAAACAATTGAAATGATTCATTATACTTACTAGCAAAATATACGTTCTGTGTCTTTGGAGAATATGAGGAAGTTGGATATTCTTCTAATTGTTTCATAAAAATTAAACGTTCTTTTTTTGTATTCACGTTAAATTCATATAAGTAATGATTAATGTTATCAATGTAGTCTATATATAAAATATCTTTATTTTTTCGTGTCATGCTTGAGTTGGTTTCTGTATCTCTAGCTTTACATCCAAGAAGTAAAAAAGTACATAAAGACAATAAAATAAAACTTCTTATATTTTTCATTAGTGACACCTCCAGTAAAGTCCCCTACCTTCAAATTATATTATGATGATAGGGGATAAGTTTATAGTCTAGTAACTTATTTTTCCATTACTAATCCAACCACCGCCACTACTATCAATGACACCGCCAAGATCATATTTATAAGCATCTCTCTGTACATCTAAAATAATAGGATCTTTGAAATTCCCATAGTCCCATTTATAAAGCGTAACAGTCTTTCTTTTGGTTACATTAGTAGTTTCAATTGGGGTTCCTCTTAAAATTCTTTTTCTATATTGATAACTTACAGCACAGTCATATCTAGTTAATTTTTTTTCATCCGCTCCTATTTTACCTACACCATCATAAAAAGTAATTTTTCCAGTTTTTACAGTTGCGTTTGATTCTATAACTGTAATAGAACCTAGAAAACAAGTTAGCACAAAAGGAAGTATGGTTATTTTTTTAAAATTAGCCATTTTTTCACTTCCTTTAGTATTTATGTAAGACGAGAAGCTCATTTTTCCTACCCTCCTTCTAGAATATTTATTACACTATATAAATTAAGCAAATAGATTATTACTCTAATTCAGCATCTAATATTAAAATAAAACTGCTATATATTCCCTTTTGATTTAAAATAACTTAGTCCAAGCAGAACCTTATCAGTTAAATTGCATTTGATTCGACTATTGTGCTCTTTACACTGACCGATGTAAAATCAACATCAAAGTATGGACAAGAATCTTAACTTTCTCATCCATCCATTTTTAATGTACTTCATTTGATACTGCCATGAGAATCAGTCCTTTCCTTTTTATTCATTTTGTATGTTTAATATCCAACATTCATTGAACAAATATTAAGCAGGGGGCATTTTACATTAAAATAAAAAGTCAGTTCGTATATAGGAGCTGCTATTATTTCTTATTAATATTTTTCAGATATTCAGTAAAAGCATTGTTTTCTTCATGAGGATATCTGGTAGATATGGGGAACCTCCCTGTTATTGTATGAGAAAATGATATCATTAGAAATATACTAGTATAAATTTAACAGCTGGTTTAAAAGAGTATTAATACTTGTTTAATATTGATGTGTTTAATCTTCTATATAACTACGTAGATTATCATGTTTATAAATATCGAACTAATAAAGGGAAAGGAGAAAAAGTAATATGGTGCTACTGTCAAAAGGAGATACAGTTGGTTTAATTGCTTGTTCTAATGGGAGGCCAATCGAAGCGAAAACGCAAATGGATGCGATTGAAACAAAGTTAAAACAATTAGGGTTGCAAGTAAAATTTGCCGACACTATTTATTGTGTAGATGGAACCCCATTTAGCGGCACTCCGAAGAAGCGGGGAGAGGAATTAATGAAATTATTTACTGATGATAAAGTAAAAACTATTTTTGATATATCTGGGGGAGATGCAGCTAATCAAGTATTGCCGTATTTAGATTTCAACCGCATTGCTGAAAGCCACAAACCTTTTGTTGGATTAAGTGATTTATCCGTGATTAATAATGTGATTGTAGCATGCAGCGCTATTCCAGCTTACCATTATCAGATCAGTAATCTAGTTCGTTCTGATCAGCAAAATCAGCTGCGTCTTTTTACGGATTTATTTTTCTCTGATAATAGTTGGAAGACATTTTCTTACACATGGCTCCGCGGCGAAAAAATGGAAGGGGAAATCATCGGAGGAAATACAAGATGTTTTTTGAAACTGGCAGGAACAAAGTATTTACCCGATCCTACGAATAGAATTTTATTTTTAGAAAGTTTAGGAGGAGGACCTGCCACGTTGATGTCACTATTTACACAATTGGATCAGCTGCAATTTTTTCAAAAATGCAGCGGGGTGCTTCTTGGAACATTTACGGAAATGGAAACAAAGGGGAGTACGCCAACAGCAGAAGAACTATTGCTAGAAGTGACGAAACCATATAATGTGCCAATAGCAAAAACGCCATTTTTAGGACATGGTCCAGATGCTCATTGTCTACCGCTGGGCGTAAAAATGACATTTAGTTAATAGGCTATGTTAAAGCTATTGTTGATATTGGCACTATGTTGATTGGAGTGGAAGGTGTGAGACTCCTGCGGGAAAAGCGAGTCAGAGGGAGACCCCACAGGCGCATAGCGCCGAGGAGGCTCCCGGACCGCCCGCGGAAAGCGAACGCCTGAAGCGAAAATCAACAGGCAAGTTTAACAGAGCCAATTAATAAGAAAATATAAGAACGTGCATTCGTTTTTTTGACGTGATAAAATAGAAGAAAAAGATGGAAGGAGAAGCAGAATGAAAGAGATTTCCTTTATTCATTGTGCAGATTTGCATTTAGATAGTCCAATGATAGGGCTTAGAGATTTACCTTCTTCTATTAAAAAAAGATTGCAAGAAAGCACCTTTGCGGCATTTACTAATCTAGTGGACAAAGCAATTGCTTTACAAGTAGATTTTATTATTATTGCAGGGGATATTTATGATGGGGAAGATAGAAGCATCAGAGCGCAAATCCGTTTTAAAAAAGAATTGGAACGCCTCCAAAAACAGGATATTGCTGTTTTTATTGTTCATGGAAACCACGATCACTTAAGTGGAAGCTGGGTACAAATAAAATGGCCTGATAATGTGCACATCTTCCCTTCGGACGTAACACAAATAGTGTATACAACAGGAACAACGACTGTTTCCTTATATGGGTTTAGTTATGAAACAAGACATATTTATGACCGGAAAATTGACTTGTATAAAAAAGAGAATAATGCAGATTTTCATATAGGGATACTGCACGGCAGCATCGAAGGCTCAACTGACCACAGTCCGTATGCTCCCTTCCATTTACATGATTTAACCTCTAAATTAATGGATTATTGGGCTCTTGGTCATATACATAAAAGAGAGGTTCTTCAACAATATCCTCCTATTGTTTATCCAGGCAATATTCAAGGCAGACATAAAAAAGAAACAGACGAAAAAGGCGCCTATTTTGTCCAGTTAAGCGAAGAAGGAACAGAATTGGAATTTTTCGCAACGGCAGATATTATTTGGAGAAAAATAGAAATTGATGCAGCAAAGGTACAATCATTTGATGAACTTTTAATATTATGCAAGCAAAAAATGGACGCAGAAAGAACAGCAAGCCATTCTAGTATTCTTTTTTTTGAAATCATTAATTTGAGCATTCATGAAACGGTTCTTCCTGCAGAATTACTAGAAATCCTGCAGGAGGAAGAAATAGAAGATCAACAGTTTGTGTGGGTTTCTTCACTGAAAATAATCGAAAACACGACTTGGATAAAAGACAATTTAATTAATGAATCAGATTTTTACAAAGAGCTTTTTACAGTAGCGGAGGATAAAATGGCCGTGGAAAAGGGCGTTGCTTCTCTTTATCACAATCCAGCTGCCCACCGTTTTTTGGAAGAGTTGACAGAAGAGGATAAAAAAAATTTGGCGGAAGAAGCAGAGCATTTGTTGATTCAATTACTTTATTCAGAATAGGTGGGAGGTGAAGAAGTAATGTTTATACGATCGATGACGATTTATGGCTACGGCAAGTTGGAAAATAAGTCATTTGCAATTGATGATTCCTTGCAAGTTTTTTTTGGTGAAAATGAAGCAGGAAAATCGACTATCATGAGTTTTATTCATAGCATCTTATTTGGTTTCCCGACAAAACAGCAAATAGAACTTAGATATGAACCGAAGCACCAGTATAAGTATGGAGGGAAAATGACGGTCTTTTTTCCTAAACATGGATTGGCCACCATTGAACGCGTAAAGGGAAAAGCGCAAGGAGATGTAACCGTTACGTTGGAAAATGGCAGAAGAGGACAGGAGGAATTGTTGGAAGAGCTGCTGAGGGGAGTAGATAAAGGGTTATTTCAGTCTATTTTTTCTTTTAATCTTCAAGGCTTGCAAAATATTCATCAATTAAAAAGTGAGGAACTTGGAAGGTTTTTGTTTTCAACAGGTATAGTTGGTTCTGATGCCTTATTAAAAGCAGAAAATGATTTACAGAAGGAATTAGATCAACGATTTAGGCCGAATGGGAAAAAACCGCAGCTTAATAAAAAATTAGTGTCTTTAAAAGAAAAGCATCGACAGTTAAAAATAGCAGAAAAAACGAATAGTCAATATGAACAGCTGCTTGAGCAAAGACAAAACATAGAAGAATCGTTAAAAGCAGCAGAGGAAACGAAAGAAGAGGTAGAAAAAGAGAAACGTCTTTTAGAAGAATGGATCAAAATAAAACCTATTGTGAATGAAAGCAACCAATTAAAAACACAATTAGAACGCTACAAAGAATCATCCTTTCCGTTGGATGGTTTAAAAAGATGGGAAAAAACAAAGGAACGAATTCTTGCGATTGAAAGCAGCATGCAGCATATTGATAACAAATTAAAAAAGATAGAAGAAGAACAGAAGGAATTGGCACCAGATTTTTGTTTGCTGGATAAAGAGGGAGAAATTGTCTATGCAATGGAAAAGCTCCCTGTAGCTGAGCAGTGGACGAGCCGGATAAACTCGCTGCTAAATCAGGCGAGTGCAATAGAAGCAGAGCTTCAAGTAATAGAAGAAAAACTGCATATCGTAAATAAAGATGAACTGATTAAAAGCAATACGAGTGTTTTTTTAAAGGAACAATGTGCTCATGCGAATGCAAAACAAAGGCGGTTAAAAGAGCAAAGGGAAGAGTTGGATCATCGTTTAAATGAAGAGCAAAAGTTGTTGGAAAAGCTTGAAAAAGACGCCCAAGAGCAAGAAAGAGTACTATTATCGAGCGACAAAAGAAAACAATTAGAAGAACAGGCTGATGCTGTCCATAAGTATTCCTTTTATAAAGAAAGAAGCGGCTTTCTTGAAAAAGAGCTAAGCGACATAAAAAAGCAATTAAAACAGAATCAAAAAAAGAGAAAAAATGAAATCGTGCAATGGAGCATTTTTACTCTTTTTTGGCTGATTACAGCAGTGTTAGGAGTTTGGAACGATAACAGCTTGTTTATGTTTGTTGGTTTAATAGCAAGCTTTATTGGAGGGGTGTTGCTGTTTCGCAGCAGGCAGCAATACAAAAGGGAATATTCCTTATTACTTAAAAAATTACAGGAAGTAAAAAAGGAATGGCAAACTGTTCAAAACATATTGGATAAAAAAGAAAACAGTAATCTATCTTACGTAATACAAACACTGAAAGAAGATGATGATAACCGCGAAAAATCGACGAGATATAAGGTGAAATTAGAGCAGCAAAACGAAAGTTATGAAAAAGTGCTTCGAGGTTTTGAAAAATGGGAGCAGGATATGAAAGAGCTTGAAGTACATTTAAAAAAGCTAGGAAAAGATATTGGCATTTCAGAAGACGTGGCCATGCATTTTATTGAGGATGCTTTTTTATTATTAGAACAATGGAAGAATAAAAGCAGAGAAAGAGATCGTATTCAAAAAGAAATAGCGGCAATAGAGACAGACAGGAAGGAAATAGAGCAAACGATTATTCAGCTGTATCAAGCTTTTTTTCCAAAAAAAGCAGACAGCATACAAAATATGTGCTTTCATTTGAAAGCGGCGATAAAAAACGAAAATGAAAAGAAAATTCGCTGGAATGAAAACGCTAGAAAACAAGCGGAATATAAGAGAGATATAGAAGGATACGAAGCAGAGTTATCGATCTACTTATCAGAAAAGGAGCAATTATTTCAGCTTGCAGAAGTAGATAATGAGGAAAGCTTTCGAGAACGGGCCAAATTAGACGAAGAGAAAAAACAATACATGGCCGAGCTTGCAGCAATACAGCTGCAATTAGACCGCTCCGCTTTCCAAAATGAAAAAATAGCTAAATATAGGACGATAGAAGAACCAGAAATGGAAGTAGAACAGAAGGACAAGCAAATCAAAGAAATGGCTGTAAAAAGCAAACAATGGATGGAAGAGTTGGCGAAATTAAACTTTGATATTGTACGGGTTGAAACGGGTGGTACATATACAGAGCTGCTGCATTCCTATAAACAATTAAAAGCAGAGTTTGAGGAAGAGGCAAAAGAGTGGGGAAAATATGCTGTTGCAAAACAGTTCCTTTCGCAAACCGTCGAGCAGTATAAAAACAAACAATTACCTAAAATGCTGCAAAAAGCAGAAGAGTACTTTACGTATTTAACAGAAGGAAAATATAAAAAGATTATTCCGAAAGAGGATGGTGCAGGCTTTCTAGTAGAAAGTAAGGATCAAATGCTCTTTGAAGCAAAAGAATTAAGCCAAGGGACAACAGAGCAGCTTTATGTTTCCATCAGACTGGCGCTTGCCAAAACATTTTACCGTAAATATCAGCTGCCAATTATTATCGATGACAGTTTTGTAAATTTTGATGAAAAAAGAACGAGCAGGGTTATTCAGCTTCTAAAATCTAATGCGGAAAATCAGCTGCTTTTTTTTACTTGTCATCCTCATATTGTGAAACATTTTCAAAAGGAAGAAGTTTTATATCTATCTGTTGCACAAGCAAAGTATGGCAGTTAAGAAATAGTAAATCATTTCATGTTATACTACTTTTGGTATGTCGGTTTCTTAACAAATGAAAAAATAGAAAAAATACCATATAAGGGAGCGGAGTTAATTGAGTAAAAAAGGAGTACTCCATTATGAGGTTGGAGAACAAATTGAGTTATTTTTATTAATAAAAAGTGCGACAAAAGGAATTGCAAGCAATGGCAAACCTTTTATGACACTTATTTTTCAAGATAAAAGCGGAGAGATAGAAGCAAAGCTTTGGGATGCAACAGATGGTGATGAACAAAGCTATCGAGCAGAGACGATTGTAAAAATTAATGGAGATATCCAAAACTATCGCGGCAGACTACAGTTAAGAATACGCCAAATTAAATTAACGAATAAAGAAGATAATGTTCGATTAGCTGATTTTTTAGAAACAGCCCCGCTAAGCCAAGATGAAATGATGGGAAAAATAACGCAGTATATATTTGAAATGCAAAATTCTAATATACAAAGAATGACAAGACATTTAGTGAAAAAATATCAACAAGCTTTTTTGGAATACCCAGCAGCGACCAAAAATCATCATGAGTTTGTATCAGGGTTGGCTTACCATGTTGTCAGCATGTTAGATTTGGCAAAGGCGATAGCGAACCTTTATCCAAGCTTAGATAAAGACCTTCTGTATGGCGGCATTATATTGCATGATTTAGGAAAAGTATTAGAGCTTTCTGGACCGATTTCTACTGTTTATACGGTCGAAGGAAATTTATTAGGCCATATAACGATTATGGTGAATGAAATTGGCAAAGCAGCGGAAGAATTAGATATTCATGGAGAAGAAGTGATGATCCTCCAACATATTGTGTTGTCTCATCATGGCAAAGCAGAATGGGGCAGTCCAAAGGCGCCATTAATTAAAGAAGCAGAGATTATCCATTATATTGACAATTTAGATGCAAAAATGAATATGCTCGATCGCGCGTTGGAAAGAGTGAAGCCAGGTGAATTTACAGAACGGGTTTTCCCATTGGAAAATCGCTCGTTTTATAAACCTACTTTTCATAAATGATGCAATGGAATAATCTACTTTTTCTAGCATAGGATGAAGTATAACTAGTAAAGGAGTAGATTTACGATGTTTAGTATTCCTATGTGGGTTTTATTTGTATTCGGTGGCATTGTCGTCAGTGCTTTTATGGCTGTGAAAACAGGCAAAGAAGAAAGAAAGCTGGAAAATGAAGGCATTGAAAGAGAAGGTGAAGAATATATGAAACGATTAGAACGAGAAAAAGAACGGAGACATAAAAATAAAGAGGAAAAAGTGTTTGAAAACTAATAAACTTGTTTCGGCAAGCTAAATTCTCATCTTGTTAAAAAGTCCACCAGAGCTTCACTTAGAAATATGGGCATTACTGCAGCGTTAATATGGATAAAAAAGGTCATCTATAAGAGGAATGAAGCCCTCTATAGATGACCTTTTTTTAAAAGATAAGAAAGTATAAGTTTTCTGAAGTCTGATGGGTGTCTAGCTCCAGCGCCCTATCGACTTCAACGCTTCCCTCACCTCGTCTACGATAAGTCAACATCGAATCGCTAAGCTCTTCGTGTTTCCTTTATCTCTGAAAGGTACACAATCTAAAACCGCCAAGTCCTGTGGCAACGATTGTGTAATCCACATCCTGTGGACCTCAGCTTTTTCTGTCGATGAGCAAGGGCGCTTCCGCTTTTCTTATTTCTGTGTATCTGGAGCAGCAGGAGTATCTAAAATGCTTTTTAAGTCTTTATCTTCAATTTTTACATTCGCATCTTTGATCTCTTTTTGCATTGCTTTGCTGATATCTTCATTCGTCAGCTTGGACACTTTTAAGTCAAAGGCCATTTTATCTTTTACATCTTCGTATTTGCCTTTTTCTTTCTTGTCTGTTACTTGGATAATATGATAGTCATGTTCCGATTTAACAGGATTGCTGATTTCATTTACTTTTAAAGCATATGCTGCTTTTTCAAATTCAGGAACCATTGCGTTTGCGCCAAACCAGCCTAAATCTCCACCCTTGTCTTTGCTTCCAGGGTCGGTAGAATACTTCTTCGCCAAGTCCTCAAATTTCTCACCTTTATCAAGCTTTTGCTTTACTTCTTTTGCTGTCTTTTCATCAGCAACTAAAATATGGCGTGCTTTAATTTCAGGCTTGTACTCATCGTAATATGCTTTAATTTCATCATCTGTTACTTTTACTTCTTTAACAGCTGCTTTTTGTTGTAGTAATCCAGTTTTAAAAAACTCGCGTAACTCATCTTCACTATTGTATCCGTATTGTTTGATAACAGTTAAAAATTGATCTCCATATTGACCTTTAAGTTTATCTACTTGCTCGTTTACTTCTTTATCAGAAACATTATATTTCTTTTCTAATACTTTTTCATAAAGCAATGGTTGCAGAACTGCTGCACCGTATTTTTCTTTCATTGCATCATATAGTTCATTTTTTGTAATGTCCCCAGCATCCGTTTTAACAATTGCTTCGGATCCATCATTGCTGCATGCACTAAGACCGATTACACTTGCAGCTAAAGTAAGGGATAATATCCATTTTTTCAAGTTAAACACTCCCAAGTTAGTTTTTCGATTTCAACATTCCTACTATATCATAAATAGTGAAAAGAGCAAAAGTTATTGTAATAATGTTAGCCAAAAATGGTGAATTTTATTAGTAAGTTTAATGGGTAAATCGTTATTATTGGAACTGTCCTTTGTTAAGCATTTTTTTTCTATATATATAAACGAATAACCATTAATTGAATACAATATGTTAGCAACCTTAAAAGGAGGTGTTACTATGGGTCATTCATACGGTGGAGGCTTTGCTTTAATCGTTGTATTGTTCATCTTATTAATTATCGTGGGTGCTGCATGTCTGTAATATTTGCCAAAACATACTAATTGTCATTGTCTTTTCTAAGTGGCTGCGAAAAATATGTAAAAAGAGATTAGAAAAAGAAAAGTTGTAGTTAAAAGTAAGAGAGAGGAGGAGGTTTCATGTCAGACGGAGGCACGTACGGCGGGGGCTTTGCTTTAATAGTCGTTCTTTTCATCTTATTAATCATCATTGGAGCTTCTTGGTTGTAAGATCAGTAATAAAAGATAAAAAAGGTGAGCATCTGCTCACCTTTTTATCTAATTTTTGTACTTTGATCCCACCTCAGTTTTATATAAAAAGAAGGCGGTGGGAAACTGCTAGTCAAAAACCGATTGGTTCCTTTACCCTTCATCTTAAACGGAAGGAAAGAGGAACTTTATGTTTAATTAAAAAGGATATCAACATAGGAAGAAATCAAAAGAATCGTTATTAGAACATTAATGGTTCGAAACACCTTTGGTTGTTTTTCTTCTGGAATCTCTTTTTGTAAACATAAAGCATTGGTCATTCTATTAATATTGTACAATATTAGAATAGCTAAAATGATAAAAATGGAGATCATCATTGATTCCCTCCTTATCTAACGTAATGGTTGTATGTTACTTACAATATCAAATAACTTTATAAAAAGATAGTATTAACTCTTCTGAATGATGGATAAACTGTTCCATTCATTTGAAAAAATGGAGAATTTAAGTTATTTTATGAGTAATTACCATTCATTAAGAAATTTTATTGATCAGTATTTCAAAACCATCTTCATTTTCTTCTACAAAACATCTGCTTGGTGACTTCCAAAGGTTTTTCATTCGGATAAAGTCAGGGACACAAAGTCCAAAGTGATAAGCAAATAAAATAAGAAAGTAATGGACATAATGTGTAAACAGAAAACAACAAGCAATAAATGTAATATTTAAGACAATAAAAGGTGTAACAGATGAAATAAGAAAATGACCTTTTTTTATTGGCTCACTTGCTCGAATGCTAATTATCGGAAAAAAGCGATACTGAACGTCCATTGTTTTTTTAACTTTATTACCTAAAGGAATCAACGGTAATAAATGAAGCAGTTTATGAACAGGATAAATAAACAATAAACACAGTAAAAAAAGGATAAAATAGTTATCATTTAAACTGTTTTGGGCAAAATAAGTAGTTGTTGGTACGTACAGAAACAGAAACGTCAAAATCATCGTTATAGATGATATGATAAAAAGTCGTTGTAAACCGTATTGTTTATTCATATTAATCGTCTTCCAACAGTTCATATTCATCAACCTCCAAAAGGAGAAATTTACAAATTTATTCAACTCACTTTGATACTTTACGACGAATATAATAAAAAATCAATAGGTTTTTTTAAGTTTATAAAATGTTCAATTTTTCTTATTAACTATTAGATAGTTTAACCAAAAATTTGAACACAAAAAGCAGGAAAGAATAGCTCTCCTGCTCAATAGTCCTTTATCTATCTATAAGTCTGTTATTATTTAACAGGCACTGGTTCTTTTTGTCTAAGCTGCCCGTTCTCTTCTACAAATGAATCTTCAATATTAGTGAAAGATTTTTCGAATATCTCCATAAAATCATCACCGTAAATATGTCTAACAACTGTCATCATTTCCAGCAGTTCAGGAAACTTTCCGTATAATTCTTTAATCGGTAATGCAGCAGAAAAGGCTGCACTATTATTCGGATTATACTCGGCCATAGTGTCTAAAAACAAGGATTCCCCTTTTTCTGTTAAACAAATGTACGTGTTTCTTTTATCATTTTCTTTTTTAGAAAACGTTAAAAGTCCTCTTTCTTCCAGCTTCTTTGAAAAATTAAATGCTGTGGAAACATGCATTACACCAAAATTAGCAACATCAGAGATAGATGCGCCATTTAACTGGTAGGCAATCCATAAAATATGGTGCTCATTGATGTTTAATTCAAATGGCTTAATCCAGTTTTGCCAATCTTTTTCGATCGACTTCCAAAGTGCTTTACTAAGTTGTCCAATTCTTTGTGTAAATAAAATTGATTCCTTCATTGAGTATTGTCTTTCTTGCATCTCCAATTCACCTACTTTTCTATCGTCTATAATCATTATGCCAATAAAACAAAAATTAATAAAGATAAAAATATACAAAATTTTTAAAAATATAAATTTTTTTATTGGAAAGCGGTTGGTATGAATATTTATTATCAATTGCTAATAAAAATACATTAATAATATAAAATAACCTAGCAATATTGGTGTTTATTGTTAAAAAATATTTGTCTAAAAAAATAGATATTTGTTAAAAAAAGTTTAAAATCGGATATTTTATTCCATATAATCCCTTTGTTTTCAAAAAAATGTTTATAGTTAGGGGGATTAGATTGAAGGAGAGATTTACGAAAAATGAATATTTTATAAAACTATACAAAAGATAATTTATATTTTGTATAAAATGATAATTAATAATATGATAACGAAAATACTATATGTAAATAAGTTTTATATCCTTATTCCCTTTAATAATGTTAGGGAATGTTACATAAAATGAGGTTGTGTAATACCTATCGTTAAAAATAGAAGGTTGTTTGTTAGAATATCTTACTTTTTAAGTTGGTTGGTATTTTTTGGGATGGTAAATTTAATTTGAAGGCTGTTTCCGTATAGATTGTTGCTTTTAAACGTGCAGCCTGAATACACTTCGTCCGTTTAGCAAGCGTCGAGCTTCCTCGTCGCATAGACTCCTGTGGGGTCTCGTCTTTCTCGCATTCCCACAGGAGTCTAGCAGATTCCCTTCCTATAAACAATATTATCGTTTAACAGATCCTTCTTTTATTCTGATTTTTAACTATTACTCCGAGCTAAAGCCTATTTTAAGCTTGATTCTAGGTCGTTTACTGTATTTTCTAACTCTTTTAATTCTATTTGCAGCTGTTCTTGATGTGGTTTAATTTCCTGTTTCCAATCGTTTAATGTAACTTTAAGATCCTCAACAAAAGAAAGAATGATTGCTTGTCCTTCTACAGTAGCGGTTGTAATAGAGTCTTTTATCTCGATGATGCTAGTTTTTAATTCATCCATATTGGACAAAAAGGCATTGGTATTATCATAGACCGTTTTTCTAGCTTCTTTTCCAGATACTGGAGTAGAGAGGAGTGTGGTTACACCTGCTGCAATACTTCCAATAATAAATCCAGTTAAAAATGATTTGCCGCTCATTTTCCTCACCTCATTCTTTTTTCCTATTATAACGCATTCTCTTCTATTTTTTCTATTGTAAGGTTAGTTTAGAGAGGCGGTATAAGAGTAATGATAAAGTCGGAGCGAACGAAGTCATTCCAAACGGATACCAATGAAGTAAAGACTTAGCCTGCATTTATGATTACAATTTAAATCAAGCGTAGCTCCGTAATCTTTTCCCAAAATAAAAAATGTGCCCATTTAGGACACATTTTTATTAACTATTTTTTTGTTGAAAGTTTTCCATAAAGGAAGCTAGAGCTTGTACATGTTCTAAAGGAACAGCGTTGTAAATGGATGCACGGCATCCACCAACAGAACGGTGACCATTAAGTCCAACAAAACCAGCTTCTTTTGCTTGTTGTAGGAAATCTTTTGTAATTTCATCAGATTGCAAAGTAAATGTAACGTTCATTTTTGAACGGCTGTCTTTTTCTGCATGACCTTTGTAAAAGCCGTTGCTATTGTCTATTACATCATACAATGCTTGAGCTTTTTTATCGTTTATAGCAGCAATGCCTTCTAAGCCACCTTGTTTTTCGACCCATTTTAATACTAATGATAATAAATAAATAGCGAAAGTAGGTGGTGTATTAAATAATGAATTATTGCTTGCATGTGTTTCGTAACTCATCATTGTCGGTAAGGAAGAGTTTGCTTTGATCAGCTCTTTTTTGATAATAACAACTGTTACACCTGAAGGTCCTAGATTTTTTTGAGCTCCCGCATAAATGACATCAAATTGCTTCACATCTATCGGAGTACTTAAAATATCACTAGACATATCTGCAATTAAAGGAACAGTTAATCCTTCTGGATATGCATGCCATTGTGTACCAAAAATTGTATTATTACTAGTAACATGAAGATACGCAGCATCTTCTGGAACTTTTATTTCTTTTAAATCCGGTATATAAGTGTAGTTTGATTCTTTGCTTGATACTGTAACAGCAGCTTCTCCAATTTTTGAAGCTTCTTTTAATGCTTTTTCAGACCAAGCTCCTGTTAAAGCATAATACCCGACTTTATTTTCTTGTAACAAGTTCATTGGTATCATTGAAAATTGAAGACTCGCTCCACCTTGAAGAAATAGAATTTCATAATCTTCTGGAATAGAAAGTAAAGATGTCAAAAGTGCCTTCGCTTCATTATGTACTGCTTCGTAATCTTTGCTGCGATGACTTAGTTCCATTACAGACATGCCAGTATTATTAAAATTCAACAAACTATTTTGAGCTTCTTGTAGTACCTCTTCTGGAAGTGCGGCAGGTCCAGCGTTAAAATTATATGCGCGTTTCATCTTATTTCCTCCCAATGCATATCCGCTATCGCGGTAAACTAAAAAGACTAATCTAATACTATCAAATTGTGATAATTTGTACAGATAAAAAATAAAAAACCTTTTAAAAATTTTTTTATTTTAAAAAGGTTTTCTTTGTTTATTATTTTTTCAATAAAACAAAAAAAAATGTTGTTTTTCTTACTATTAAATAAAATAAGGCTTCTTCTTAAGACTAGAAGCTTTTATTAAATAATAAATTATGTATGAAAAAAATTTATGACAATTTTTCTTTAATTGTGGCAGCAATTTCCCCAAGCTCTTCATTTGTATACGCATCAAAATTTGTTTTCCAAACAGCTCCAAAGCCATCGCCTTTTCCATAACGTGGAATGATATGCATATGATAATGAAACACAGATTGACCTGCATGTTCTCCATTATTATTTAAAAGATTTAAACCAATCGGGTTATAAGCGTCTTTTATGGCATTAGCTATTTGCGGTACTGCTTCAAATAAGTTTTTGGAGATTTCTGGTGTTAATTCATAAATATCTTTTACATGTGTTTTCGGAACCACTAATGTGTGTCCTTTTGTTACTTGGCTAATATCTAAAAATGCCACTACATGTTCGTTCTCAAAAACTTTTTTAGATGGAATTTCTCCGGCAATTATTTTACAAAAAATACATTCGCTCAAAACAATACATCCCTTTCTTTTTTTCTCTATTTTATCATAGCAGGTTTATCTCGGCAAAAGAATGTTGCTTTAAAACCCGCAGCCTGCATACCCTTCGCTTTCCGTGGGCGAGCGACAAGCCTCCTGATATGAACAAAACTGTCAAGGCCCCTACTCTAAATTAATATCTAGGTTATTTTG